>NZ_QRHU01000002.1:0-184529 GCF_003470945.1 Collinsella sp. AM23-17
GGCCGTGTTCCGCTATGCGGTTGTCAATTTGCGAAAGAAATTATGCGTCACCGGCGAGGCGAATGGCTGAGCGGTATCGATATGCGGGTTTAACGGTATTATATTGACCACATAGATTTTTAACTTGCATTTCTACCCGCCCTTTTCGTAGAGTCGCCGATACGTGCTTAGCGCACCCTCGGCGCGTCCGGCAGGCTTTGCGAAATGGGATCCAGGAGACTTCGGCGCAGCATCATCTTGCGGAATGCTTCTAATGAGCCTCCCATCCTTCAAAAACAGAATCTCATCGCACAGCCTATCGACCGAATCCAAGATGTGGGATGACATGATGATGCACGTACCAGAATCGGCCAGCTTCCTGAGAATCTCGGAATGCAAGTCCACCCTGCTGGGGTCGAGCGCGTTCATGGGCTCATCTAATAGAAGGTACCGCGCGCCCGTCGCATACGCAATCGCCAGGGTAAGCTGCTGCTTCATGCCCTGGCTCAGAGTGCGGATCCTCATCTTCGCGAACTCGCCTATCTGCGTTTGTTCCACTATCTCTTCGATATCGCGAGCATGCGGCCACATATCGCAAACCATCTTGAGGTGATCTTCCGCACGCAATCCGGGATACAGCAGCGTCCCCTCACCAGGTGCATAGAAGATCATAGAACGGACCTCTCTCGCACCCGTACCCTGCACCTCATCCAGAACGATGCTCCCGTCCACGCGAGGACCCGGCAAACCTGCCATCGCACGCAGCAACGTCGTCTTTCCATGCCCGTTCGGAGCGACGAGACCGTAGACCGTACCCGGGGCAAACTCAGCGTCCACCGAATCTACGAGCACCTTCTTTCCATAAGAGATCGTCAGCGTTTGAAGGCCAATCATCGAGATCATCCCCTTTCGATCTTTGGAACACTCAGGCGCACCATCAACGGAGATACGGCGCCCAAAACCACCAGCAGAGCGCCCGATGCGCCGACGACCCCTCCAAAAGGCATCGCGTTCGTCCCTCGCCCAAGGAACCCAATCGTCCCCACCTGGGAAGCGGGATCAAACGAGGCGAATGGAGCCAGCAGCGCGACGCCCATGCCCGCGCTTTCAACATGAGCGCTCAACGAACCCAACACCAGGAGAACCGCGCAAACCACTCCGGTGACAACGGGGTTGCGGCTAATCGCTGCTGTCAACGCAGCGACGACGGAAATCACGCCGTATGCCATGACCAGCAACGGAATACTGCACAACACCGCCTCCCCCACCATGGACGTTGTCGAAGCTCCCGCCCGAATGAGAGCGACGGGATACTCCGATCCACCCGCACCGTTCTTAATCAAGGACACAACCGCAGCGGGAACCATCGACACCAAAAGCAGCGCCAAGCCAAGCAGGAGAGACAGCGCAACAGCCGTCAGAAAACGCACATGCGCTGTTGCGGGGATCTGGAGAACCAGAAGGGAACGACACTGCAGGTGGGTGCACGCGAGCGATGTGACAACCACGGGCAACAGCAAAAATAAGGAGGGAAACGCTGCCTGGAGATACGAAAGGAGGATTAATGGGGGCATCTTCGTACTTAACTCGTAAACCTTGGGGTCCGGCAAGCTCGCGATCGACTCGAGCAGAAGGGCGCGCGCCTCCGCACGAGAAGGAGTCTCCGGCTCGATTCCGATCGATTGCAGGAGGGTCGCATCTGCCGCGCCCAGCTCGCCTCGAGCGCGCTCGTACGTCGCAAGGCTTCGAAACCCCTCCGCAGGCGTGGGCGCGTACACGAAACCCGAAAGAGCATCTCGCATGCCTTCCAGGGCCGCTTTGCCCTCGACGTCCATATTCGCAGCGTCCTGCTCTAGATACCGATCTATTGAACGGAGCTCCCCATCCCTATACCGAACAGCGGAAACGTCACCAGCGTCAGGAAACACCTCGACCAGAGCCGGGGCCAGCATCGCCGTCGACATTGCAATCGCGCATACGGCGAGGGCAGGAGAATGCAGGAGCAGCTTCCCCATCGTTCTTACGTATGCAACGGCGGAGGCACAAGCGCTCGAACGGGCTGTCGTTCTCGATGCGGTGAAGGAACCTCTCTCAAGACAAATCGGGGACATCGGGCGCGCGCAGCCGCTCTTTCCAGCAACGCAAAGCAGGCTAATTGCCAGCACCTCGATCCCGATTGCGCATACGAGGGTAATCGCGCCACGCTCGAAGCAAAGTCCAGGCAGATTCACTATCTGCGTTGTCGGGTACGGGCTATAGGCGCCGACGGTCAACTCAGTGTTCGCATACGTAAGGGGATTCAACAGGGCGAACTCACGTAAAGCGATGGATCTTCCGTAATACCCGGGAACCATCGTCGCCCCCATCAGGGCACATACGAACACGATTCCAAGCGTAGGGTTATTGGCAATCTTCACGGCAAGGTGAACGACGAGCGAGATGAACGCCGCCACCAAGAATTGCAAGATGGCCGTCTGTGCGAACACCAGCCAAGCCGGTTTGATAACCGGAGTCGCATATTGAACGTAGCCTATCGGATAGAACAGCGAGCCCGGGCCATTCTTCACAAGTGCGGCGATTATCCCTGGAAGATTGACAGCGAAGACGGCAAGCATCGCAAAAACACTCGCCCATACGCTCGATGCAACAAGCCTGCCCAGCTCACCCATCGGTGCCTGGATGATGAGTTTTTCACGTTTGTTAAGACGCGCGGCAAGGAACGAGACGGCAACGGCCGTTGCGGCCCATAGCAAGTACTCCTTCGATCCGTCATAAAAGGAGTACGCTCCATCCGATACCTGCAGAAACGGAAGTAGGGGAGAGAGCGGTGCCAAGATAAGACGTCCCGCGGCAAGAGGGTACAGAAGCGCGGGCATGCTTGATGAAGAGGTATAGACACCGTCCTCCCCCGCATTCACAAGCGCATCCGCATAGGATGCTGACAATTCCTGCTCAACACGGGTTATTCCCGACTCGAGGTATTCAACCCGTCCGTCGATGCCAGCCGCGCTCCTGAAGACGGGCAGAGCACAAAGAACCATCAACGCAACAACGACAACACAGAGCGACCTGGAGGAGAGAAGCGACCTAAAGATCGCCTTCGAGATTTTGAGCATATTCATCGCCAACCTTAACCTCATCCAGTCGGAACAGAGGGGCCGAACAAAATGCTCGGCCCTTATTACTTGCCGGCAAAGTCAATTTAACATAAACTGTTAAAAAGTAACCTGAGTTTTTTAAATTCTTCGGAGGTTATTATGAGTTCCGACAATCGCACTCCCCGGCTTCATTCCTTCCGCATCGCATGTGCGATAGCCTCTGCGACCCTTTGCGCCACCGCCATCGCACAAGTGGCGTTCTCCTTAAAGCCAGCAATCGAAGTGCTCGACAACCCTGTAATTGCAGACTCCCCCGCGTATCCAGCCCTTGCGATCTCGACATTGGTCCCTGCCGTCATCGGTATCGCTACGACCATCCTCAGCGCCGTTCTCGTGTGGACGATCAAGAGCGGAGACCCCTTCAAGAAAGGGTCTGCGACATGCTTGAAGGTGCTCGGCATTCTCTTCGTTGTTCAAGCTGCCACCAGCCTCTACGCCGGCTCACTCAAAACCTCCGTTTCGATGTTTGGCGGCGAGGAGGCCGTCGGCGCCCAAGAGATCGCTTCATCATTCGATTGGACCTCTCTGGTTCTCGGCATCGTCCTGTTCATGCTTTCCCAGCTCTTCTTGTACGCCCGAGAGCTGTACCTCGACTCCGACGAGATTGCGTAAGGAAACGCCATGCCCGTAATTGTTCGCCTCGACAAGATCATGGCCGAGCGAAAGATTTCCTCGAACGAACTTGCCGAAAGGATTGGAACCACGCCCGTGAACCTGTCCCGTATTAAAAAAGGGCATATTCGCGGCATTCGCTTCAACACACTCGAGCAGCTATGCCTCGCCCTTCGTTGCCAACCCGGAGACCTTCTCGAAGTCATGAGCGAAGAGGATGCCCGAAAGGAGTTCGGACTCGATTGGTCCGCCGAGGATTAGAGGGCGGTCGTACTCGCCCTGCACACGGGGATGCGAATCGGCGAGGTCTGCGGCCTTCGGTGGTGCGATATGGATTTCGAGACGGGCCTGATCTCGATCAGACACTCGGTGGCGTACGCGAAGGGAATGGGTTCGTTCATCAAGGACACCAAGACCCATGACGCCAGGGGTATCCCCATCGACCCGGTCGGCCTACTCCCCTTCCTGAAGGAGACCCACGAGATCGACTGCGGAAAGCTGCGCTTGCGCGGCCTTACCGGGGCGGTCGAGATCGGGGACTGCTACATCCTGTCGGAGCCGGGCGCGACCTTCGCGACGACAAGCTATATCCGCAGGGCGTTCAAGACGTTCTCGGAGACCAACGGCCTCATGGGCACCAACGACGAGCTGATCACGTTCCACGGCCTTCGCCACACGTTCGCAACGCAGTGGATCCGCCAAGGCGGCGATATCAAGGCGCTCCAATCGATCCTCGGCCACAAGGACGCCATGGCGACGCTCAACGTCTACGCCGACATCGAGCCCATCTCCAAAATCCATAACATGCTGCGCGCCACGCCGTGCCTTTGGCGCGGGCACCTCGGGCCGAGGGTCGATCCGGGTCCCATGTTCCAACAGAGGATCCAGGAGTCCATCGAGACGCTCCAGGCGTTCGGCTACGGCATCACCGAGCCGGACGACCGAAATATCGCCATACGCGACGTGAAGACGAACAGTTGGCTCTAGCTCACCGAGTACGCGGCAGTGCTGGGCCCATCCCAACTGAGGTCACGGTGGTCCGATAGGGGCGCCGCCCGCGGCATGCGCCACGGAGCGGTATCCCCTACCGAAGGGCGGGGATGCCCTCCGCTTCCAGTTCGGAATCAGCCGTCGGAGGCGTTCGGCTGACTGCGGGAACGGCCTGTCCGCTCAATGTGTTCGGCTGAGATCGGAAATCAACCCAACACGAGCCGGACACGCGCCAGACGGCTCTTCCCCGTACGGCCTTCCCCCTTACGCTCATGTTGCAGGCATGTAACGCCGCAGCGAGCGCGCCTTTTTTGCGCCAGACAGGTACAATGATGAACACTGTACCGTAGCGGAGCGCCCCGCGCGCGCCGCAACCACGCGAAAGGGTTTCCCATGGCCGAGATCTCGTCCTCCCGTATCGTCATCACCGTCCTTGGCAAGAACCGCCCCGGCATCGTCGCCGGCGTCACCCGCGTTCTGGGCGAGGCCAACGTCGACATCCGCGACATTACGCAGTCCATTATCGAGGACATCTTCACCATGACCATGCTGGCCGACACCGCCGAGTCCAAGCTCGACTTCGCCGAGCTGCAGAAGGCGCTGGCCGAGGCCGGCGAGCTTTCGGGCGTCAACGTGTCCATCCAGCGCGAGGACGTCTTTAACTTTATGTACCGCCTGTAGCGAACAAGCCGCTCGGGGCAGCTTGACGTTATATCGTCCAAGCGCGCGGCCCCAAAGCGGACCGGAGAGGAGCGCGCATGGCCTACGACGCCAAGAAAATCTACTACCGCTTCGACGATCACCTGAGCCGCCTGGTTCTGGATTACGAGGCGAGCCGTCAGATTTCGCCCGAAAGCGAAAACCTCTACCACGGCCTGCCGACCGCCCCGTACGACGAGGGCCTGTTCGTAGAGCACAACGTCAAGCGCGGCCTGCGCAATGCCGATGGCTCGGGCGTGGTCGCGGGCCTTACCCGCATCTCGGACGTGCACGGCTACAACAAGGTCGACGGCAAAGTCGTGCCCGACCAGGGCAAGCTTACGCTGCGCGGCTACAGCATCGAGGACCTCGTCAACAACGCCCAGGCCGAGAATCGCTATGGCTACGAAGAGGTCGCCTACCTGCTCATCACGGGCTCGCTGCCCAACAAAGAGGAGCTCGACGGTTTTTGCGGACGTCTGGGCGCTTTTAGGCACCTGAGCGACGAGTACGTCAAAGAGTTCCCCATGACCACGGTGTCGTCGAGCATCATGAATGTGCTTCAGCGCGCCGTGCTGCTGCTCTACGCCTTCGACGCCGAGCCCGACGCCATTACGCCCGAGCACGAAATCGACGTCGCCATCTCCATGCTCGCCCGTCTCCCCCGCATCGCCGCCTTCGCGCATATGGCCTCGGTCGCCAAGCGCCGCGGCTCCGAGGTTCATGTACCGCACCCCACACCCGGCCTCTCCACCGCCGAGACCATCCTGCAGGTGTTGCGCGGCGGCATGGCATTCACCCGCGACGAAGCCATGCTGCTCGACGTGATGCTCATGCTGCATGCCGAGCACGGCGGCGGCAATAACTCCACGTTTGCCTGCCGCGTGCTGTCCTCCTCGGCCACCGACCCGTATTCCGCCTACGCCGCGGCCATCGGCTCACTCAAGGGCCCGCGCCACGGCGGCGCCAACGCCAAGGTCGTGTCCATGCACGAGGACATCCGCGCACATGTCTCCAACTGGGAGGACGAGGACGAGGTCGCAGCCTACCTGGGTAAGATTCTCGACAAGCAGGCCTTCGACGGCACGGGTCTCATCTACGGTATGGGCCACGCCGTCTACACGCTGAGCGACCCGCGCGCCGAGGTGTGCCGCCGTTACGCGCGCACGCTTGCCGCCAAGAAGGACCTGGGCGATGAGTTCGCGCTCATCGAGCGCATCGAGCGCCTAGCACCGCAGGTGATGCGCGACCACGGCATGACCAAGCCTATCTGCGCCAACATCGACCTGTACACAGGCTTTATCTACAAGATGCTCGGCGTGCCCGAGACGCTCTTTACGCCGCTATTCGCCGTCGCCCGCATGGCCGGCTGGTCGGCGCACCGCATGGAAGAGCTCTTCTGCGCGCATCGCATCATCCGCCCGGCATACCGTCCGGTGATCGAGCCGCTGGAGTACAAGCCGCTCGCCGACCGCTAGGACGCGGACCGTTATAGAACCCGAGCGTGGCCAGGGCATCACCGCCCTCGGCCACGCTTTTTATGCCAGTAGAAAGGGCTGCATCGAATGATTGTGTTTTCCGACATGGATGGAACGCTGCTGACGAGCGATAAGCAGATGGGCGACGCCACCTGGGCGATGCTCGACGAGCTCGCACGCCGCGACATTGAGTTTGTACCCTGCACGGGGCGCCCGCTGTCGGGCATCTTTGAGCCCATCCTCGCCCATCCTGCCGTGCGCTACGCGGTCTGCGCCAATGGTGCCAGTGTCTGGCAGCTCGACGACGGTACGCCCACCGATACCTCACGTGCTACGCGCATTTTGAGCCGACCGCTCGACCGCGCCATCGCCCACCGCGTCCATAGCATTGCCGCCGGCCATGACGTCACCTTCGATATCTTCGCGGACGGGCAGTGCTTCCTCCCCCGCTCGCTCTACACGCGTCTGGACGAATTCTGCGGCGGCGACCCCCACATCGCGGCTTCGCTCAAGCGCACACGAACACCGATCGACATGGATATCGACAACAAGATCGACGAGGTCGAGACACTCGAACGCATCGCCATGTACTGGCACGACCCGGCCGATCGCGACGCCATCGCGGCGGAGCTCGACACGCTCGAAGGCATTGAGGTCACGCGTTCGTACGCCATGAATATCGAGGTCATGGGCGAGGGAGCCACCAAGGGAACGGCATTGGCTTGGCTATGTGAGCATCTGGGCGAGCCTCTCGCCGACGCCTGGGCGTTCGGCGACAACATCAACGACATTCCCATGCTGCAGGCAGCAGGCCACGGCACGGCCATGATCAACGGCGAGCCCGAGGACCGCGACGCCGCTGACGCCATCACCGAATACGACAACGACCACGACGGCGTCGCCCGCACCATCATGGCCGCCCTCGCCTAGTCATCGGCCAGTCATTGGGGACGTTCTTAAATGGCTAGTCGCTGGCGGCACTCACTTAAGTCTGTCCCCAATGAGTGGTTTCACTCACTTAAGTCTGTCCCCAACTGCCGGCGCATAAGGAATGTCCCCAACTACCGGTCTAGCAGAGGCTCTCCAGCACGCGACGGAGCTCATGCTGAACGGCGTGGTCACGGTTGCAGCCTACGACGCGATCGGCAACCGCTTTGAGCGCGGGGCGCGCGTTTTCCATCGCACAGCCCGTACCGACAAAGCGAATGATCTCGTAGTCGTTCATCGAGTCGCCAAACGCCATGACCTCGTCGCGCCCAATGCCGTAATGCTCCGCAAGCTGTGCGATGCCCGAGGCCTTCGACACGCCGGGCTGCATGGCATCGATCCAAGCGTTGCCCGAAGGCGCAAAGGTAAAGAGCTGGCCAAGTTCGCGCTGTAGTACGTAGGCGCTGTCCATAACGGCGCAGTCATCGCAAAAGATACTCGCCTTGATGATATTTACGCTGGGATCGGGCAGCTCCCAAATACGTTCGGCATTGGGAAGGTCCTTATCGACCTCGCGCACGAACTTGCTCTCGTCATCGAGCAAAAAGGACTTGGTTCGGTCAAAGAGTGCAAGATGCAGATTGGGAAACGTCCTGACGGCTTGGGCGAGCCTTCGAATCGCCAGGTGGGAATACACCTCACGGTCTACCATCTTACCGTCGGCGTAGACCTGGGCGCCGTTAGCGGCGACAAAGTCCATCTTGTCGCGAACGGGCGCAAAGAACTCGCACAGGCGATCGTAGCGGCGGCCTGACGATGCGGCAAAATGCACGCCATGCTCGCGTAGCGCCAAAATCAGTTCGTAGGTCTCGGGAGGCACCTGGCCGTTTTCGTCAAGCAACGTGCCGTCCATATCGGATGCAATCAGTTTAAACATAGAAAAGCTCCCTTCGGGCTTGTTGGAATCGAACGTGTATCCGATTCCAACGTACCCAAAGGGAGCTCAAATAAGACCCCGCAGTCATAAACGTTACATAGACCTGGCAAATAGCTCACGCGCGCCAGAGAGCCCACGGTCGCGGCGTCAGGCGACACGCCAAAGAGTGTCCCCGACGACTAGTCGTTTAAGAACGTCCCCGATGACTAGTCGGCGTAGGTGAAGGTGGTGACGTCGAACATGCCCTCGGGACGGATGCGGAGCGTCGGGATCACCGGCAGGGGCAGGAAGATGATGCCCATGATGGGGTCGAGCGGCGGCTCGATGCCCATGGCGCGCGCCTTGACCATAAAGTCGTCGTGCTGCGCGGCGACATCCTCGGCCGTGCCCTCGCTCATCAGGCCACCGAGCGCCAGCGGAATGCGCGCTACGACCTCACCATCGCGCACCAGCACGTGACCGCCCTGCCCCACGGCTTCAACAGCCGCCATCATATCGGCAGCGTTATCGCCCACGACGCACACGTTGTGCGAATCGTGGCCGATCGTCGAAGCGATGGCACCGCCCGTGATGGTAAAGCCGCGTACCCAGCCGCGACCGATGTGCTTGCCAACAAGACCCAGGCCCGCAGGACCATCACCGTCGGCGCCCTCGGCCTGCAGCGACACGCCGCGGCCGTGGCGCTCGATCAGCATAATGCGGCGCAGGCCCTCGGCGCTCTCGGGGCGAGCCATACCCGTGATGGCCTTACCCGGCACCACGTCAATCACGGCCTCGCCCGGCTTAAAGGCGTAGTCGAATACGTCGAGCGAAAGCTTCGGCAGCTTAACGGAGGCGCGCAGCTCATCGGCAAGCGCCGCAACCTCGGCCATCTCGGGTGCGATCTCGCCCACAAAGGTGCCGTCCTGCGCCACCAGAGCACCGGCGGCATATACGCGATGCGGCGCCGTGGCAAACGTCAGGTCATTGAGCACCAGCAGGTCGGCACGCTTGCCCGGGGCAATCGCACCACGCAGCTCGTGCGGGTCGCGGCAGCCGTGATCCAGGCCAAACGCCTCGGCCGTGGAGAGGGACGCCATAGAGATAGCGACCACGGGGTCGATACCGGCCTCAATCGCCACGCGGCAGGCATTGTCGATCATGCCGGTCGCAAGCGCATCGGAAGGGGCGCGGTCGTCAGTCGCAAAGCAGCAGCGGCGGGCGCGCGCGGGGTTCTCCAGCAGCATCGGCGACAGATTGGCCAGGTCATGGCTGCACGTACCCTCGCGCAGCATCACGTACATGCCGCGAGACAGCTTGTCGAGCGCCTCCTCGGGAATCGTCGACTCGTGGTCGGCGATAATGCCCGCCGCGGCATAGGCGTTGAGGTCCTTGTCGGCAACGAGCGGCGCATGGCCGTCGACCTGCTTGGACGGCGTCTGGTTGGCAGCATCGATGCGAGCACAGGTCTCGGGGTCGGCCATAAAGACACCCGGCAGGTTCATCATCTCGCCCAGGCCAAAAACGTCGCCCGGATGCTCGGCAAAAAACGCCTGCATATCAGCGGCGGTAATCACAGCGCCCGCTTGCTCATCGGGCAGCGCGGGCACGCACGAGGGCATCATGTACTTGATGGAAATGGGCGCGCGGCGACCGTCCTCGATCATAAAGCGCAGGCCGTCGAAACCCGCCACGTTGGCGATCTCGTGGCTGTCGGCAATGGCGGTGGTGGTACCGCGCGTCGCCGCCATGCGCGCATACTCGGCGGGGCGGATGTTCGAGGACTCAATGTGCAGATGTCCGTCGATAAAGCCGGGGGCGAGATAGCGGCCCTGGCAGTCAATGACCTCGGTCGCCTCGTAGGTGCCGGCGGCATCGTCGCGACCGTCGTAGAGCACGCCAACGATTACGCCGTCCTTGACGGCAACGCTACCGGGCGCCACGCGCTGACCGTACACGTCGACAATCTGCGCATTGGTAAACAGCGTGTCGACGGGCACGCGACCCTCGGCGGCCTCGATCACAGACCTCATGACCTCAACGGACATACATACTCCTTTAACGTTTGAAATAGCTGCGGAGCGGACAGACCTTCACCGCAGCGAGCCAATAGCCATTGTATGCCCAAAAGAAGGGTCGTAAATACGCCTCCCTCCGCTTAATGATCCCTTGGGGACGGAGAAACATCTCCCATTTTTACCCGACGCACAGGCTCAAAACGGAACATTATCCACGCTCACACCGGGCAAAATTTATGTCCGCACGGCGAGATATACTCTGATGTCAAAGGCATTTGGACAAGCCAAAGAGAAAGGAAACACCTTGTTCTATCTCAAGGATTGCAGCGGACAGCCGAGGGCACCGCAGAGGACTATCGAAGGTATCATGCGCGGCGTACGCATCGCCTTTAGACTTATTCCCTTCGTACAATCCGTCGAACTTGTAGGACCTGAAGATATCGAGAGCGACTGCCCTATTCAGCTTCAGGTCAATATCGATCCGCGGTTTGGCAAGCCCTTCGCTCCGATCTTCGACGAGCCCTGGCAACCCTCGAGAGATGTACGCTTTAAGCCGTTTAGTCAATACCTGCTTACCGAACTTGGTCGCGATGTTGACTGCTTTGCTGGCGACAGCGCCCGCGCACGCGAGATCGGGCGCGATACTAAGCTTGTCTACGAGCGAGAGCCCGACTACTTTCTGTCTGACACAATCGAACCGCTGTTCAAATCGGCCGAAAATGACGCGCGAGAAGCCGCGAGGTGCCTGGAGGACGACTTTCGCGCCATGGCCCCCAACATCTGCCACTATGCCGGTGAGGCGGTGCTGTCGAGTCTCGAAATCGCCTACCACGCCGTGGGCGGTCTGGATGTATTCGCGCCCGACATCTCCAATTACTTGGAAAATGCGTCGGAGGCACGAGCGATACGTTGTGCCGACTTATGGCTAAGGCACGCCGCGCACGAGCTCGATTATTGCATGCGATGCGTTCATAACGGCGCGCCGCTCAGCGGTCTTGACGCGCTGTGCGCGGTAGTCTACGCGAATGAGTTTGCTGATGAGTTGGACATGGCCGGTAGACCGGCATTTTGGATTCCAGTTCGCAATCCCGAGGTTATTGAGCTCATGAGGACACTCGAGATGCCACGGCAATGCCGGTAACACGAGAAGGACGGACCACTCTAGGTAGCATGAGATAGGGGCGTTATGTTTTATTACAAGGATTATTCCTCTTCAACGGTGTCGCCGAAGAGAGCCATAGATGAAATTGCAGATGCCTTGCAATGGCCTCTCAGCAATAGCCTCTGTGTGAAATCTGCCGAACTCGTTGAACCCGAGAAGCTCAGCGGCAAAGGACCGATTGAACTGCAGCTTAATATCGACTGGCGGCTTGGCACTCCTCTTGTGTCTGAATTCGTCATGCCGTGGAAAGTGGCTGACGAGGAGCGCTGCAGGCGGTTTGCCGACGAGATCGTTCCGCGGCTGGGACGTGATGTCGAATGTTATACGGACCGCAACGACCGTGCGAGCACGCCAGGTCGTAACACGAAGCTCGTCTACGAGCGTAGCGAGCACGACGAGAGCGAAATGAAGAGGTCCCTCGAGATTTCTGAAGAGCTCGCGCGGGAGACAGCAGGGTATCTGGCAGATAGTTACCGCTCTAACGCGACGGAAATCTGTCTGAACGCCGCCAGCATAGCGAAGGGCTATCTCGACCTTGCCTCCAACGCCATGGGAGAAACGGGCGATTACATTGGAGGGCCTAATACTGTCTCGGGATCTCTTGATGAAGCTCAGACTTGTCGCGCAATCAACGGAAGCCCCCGCCTCGACCGCGCTGCAAGCACATTGGCCCACTACAAGCTTGCCTATGAGCTTAGCTTTTATGGTGAACTAGTGGTGGTCGGTCACGATGCGCTTCGCGCAGTGACCTACGTAAACGAAATCGCGGATGCACTGCATGCGGCTGGCAGACCGGCATATTGGATTCCAGTTCACAATCCCGAGGTTTACGACTTCATGAAGACGCTCGGATTGATTCCGGAAAAGCCGAAATTTGAAAAAGGCGACCGCGTGCGCTTTTGGGATGTTCGGAGTACCTCGATACACGGGCGTTATGTCAACTTTCCCGAAAGGTTTGGCGTCGTCGAGGACGCCAAACCTCAGCCTGGTGGAAACCCCAGCAAAGGGCGTTTTTGGACGTACGACGTTCGCGAGGGCGATGTGCTCCACAAAGGGCTGACAGATTGGGATATCGAGTGGCCCTATCATTGCTAGACGACGATCCTGCCCAAGGGATCCAAAGCGTCGGCACCAGCTTGATGCAAAGTAACCTGACCCCATTGCACCAATATTTATGAGATAAATACTAAAGAGTCATCTATAAGTTCTATGAAAGAAGTGCTAATGAATCTCGAAATGGATATGAATGCCGTCGAAATGAAGACATGGGCAGAAACTAAAAAAAACAATTATCCACGGTCGGCGTATTACGACAAAAATATTTGGAGAAGCCCGAATCAGTCCGGCAGCACGGAAAAGGAGCACTGCATAGCTTGGCTCGAGGCACAGGAAGACAATAGGCCAGCCAAAGATATCTATAATCGCTTGCAGTGCGTGGCCTTAGTCCTGTGGATTGCTGAGGCCGCTGGGGTCGATGACGAAACCGTTGGAGCGGCATCTGACGCTGCCGAAAAAATCTATACGGAGAAAAAATCTGCCAATTCGGCAACCGCGGCGGCCAAGGACATCATTTCTTGGGACATGGTTGTCAAAGCTTCCCAATCAGAATAGCATCACCCAGCCACTTCGAGACACCGTCAGACCCTTCATTAAAAAAGCCGCGGCCGGAATTGATCCGGTCGCGGCCCTTTTGCACATGCTGGGTTAACTTAGTTGTTAGACCAACTTGAAGCCCTTGCGCTTGCCTACGGAGAGGGTGTCGCCCAGTTTGAGGGCGCTGGGGTCGATGTTGTAGCTCTTGGGAGCCACAGCCTTGCCGTTGATCTTGACGCCGCCGCCGTCGATGTCGCGACGGGCCTGGCCGGCGCTCGCCGAAAGACCCAGATCCTTGAGCAGGCCGGCGAGGTAGATCTGGCCCTCGTCGTTAACAGTCAGCTCAACGTGCTTCTCGGGGAAGTCGGCAAGCTGGCCCTCCTTGAACACACGGTCGAACTCGGCCTGGGCCTCGTCGCCGGCGCCGGCGCCGTGGTAGGTATCGCACAGGTCGCGGCCCAGAGCGCGCTTGAGCTCGTAGGGGTCGGCGGAACCGTCGGCCAGGGCGGCGTCGATCTTGTCGACCTCGGCCGGGGTGAGCGAACTGGCCAGACGATAGTACTTGCCAATCATCTCGTCGGGGATAGACATGGTCTTGCCGAACATATCCCTGGGAGCGTCGGTCAGGCCGATGTAGTTGCCATAGGACTTGGACATCTTGCGCACGCCGTCGGTACCCTCGAGCAGCGGCATGGTGAGCGCGATCTGCGGCTCCATGCCCATCTTCTCCATAAGCTCGCGGCCAGCGAGCAGGTTAAAGAGCTGGTCGGTGCCGCCCATCTCGACGTCGGCCTTAATCTGCACGGAGTCGAATGCCTGCATCACGGGGTACAGGAACTCGTGCAGGGCGATCGGCGTCTGGGACTGGTAGCGCTTGGTAAAGTCGTCGCGCTCGAGGATGCGGGCGACGGTGAACTTGGAGCACACCTGCAGCAGGCCGGCTAGGTCCATCGAAAGGATCCAATCGCCGTTGTGCACGATGGTAGTCTTCTCGGGATCCAGGATCTTCATGGCCTGGCTCACGTAGGTCTCGGCGTTGGCCTCGATTTGCTCCTGCGAAAGCTGCGGGCGAGTGGAGTTCTTGCCCGAGGGGTCGCCGATCAGCGCGGTACCGTTGCCGATGATGAGGGTGACGTTGTGGCCCAGGTCCTGGAACTGACGCATCTTGCGCAGGGGCACGGCGTGGCCCAGGTGCAGGTCGGGGCTGGTGGGATCGACGCCGAGCTTGATGTTGAGGGGCTCGCCCTTCTCAAGCTTCTTGCGAAGATCGGCCTCGGGGACGATCTGCGCTGCGCCCGAGGTGATGATACGCATTTGCTCGTCAACAGACAGCATTGGGTATCCTCCTTTTGCTATAGCACCCTCGCCGAAAACGGCGGTGCTGGAAGTCCATAAACTCTCATATGATAACAAACTGACGCGACGCGGCACCTACGACAGGAAAATCCTCGTCCTGCCGCACGCGTCAACAGCGACCGGCAGGCGCATACCGTCACGTTCAACTAAATAGCGCGTTTGTCGACGACGTGAGCAGTCGCGGCAATGGACCTGCCCCGTCGCATCCGTCGCGCAGACGCCCTCGGCGGTCAGCAGGCAATGCTCAGACACCATAAGCTCGGGGTGGTCGGCGTCGATGGGCCCAAGGACGCCAGGCTCGGCAGCCAGCTCGGCAATACGCTCCTTGTCATTGCCGAGCAACTCGGCCGGCACGTACACCCGCCCCGCGCCAAGCCCGCGCATCCAGGCAAGCGTGGCACGGTTGGTGCAAAACACCGGCGCCGCCACATCAAACGCCACGCCCAACTCACGCGCCATCGCAACCTGTCCCAAATTGCGACAGACCACACGCCCGGCACGCTGCATCAGCGAGCGGGCCCGCTCGACGTCGCCCCCGCGACAGACCTCATCGAGCACCACGGTCGCATCGGACAGGTCGAGCTCGTCACACGGGTCGGCATCCATCAGCTCCCAGGCAAAGAGCATGCGAGCCAAAGCCCCCTGCTCCGCCGACTCCGCAAGTTCCGCCGGCTCCGCCACCGGCGCAATGCTATCCGTCAGAACGCCCTCAAACGGCAACACCTCAACGGCACGCACGGCGGGCGCGACCGCATCCGCCTCGGCATGCATGCGCTCCAGAGCCGCCGCCGTCTGTTCCAGCACGCCAGCACTGCGAATCAAGTACACCTCGCAGTCCACATCGACCTTGCGCTTGCAGTGCACGGCGACGCGCTCCCCCGCCGCGGCACTCACCGGGCAGGGCACCTGCGGCCAGCGCTTGGGCACATCGGGACGCGCGTCGGCACCCGGATAAAACCTGATCTCGAGCGTATCGCCCGCCGCCACGGCGGCATCGAGCTCGACGGTCACTTCCTCGTGGCCCACGGCCACCAGGCGTCCCACGCGCACGCCTTGGTTGATCGCACGCTCAAAGCTCATAAGCTCGGTGCCCGAACGCCCCCGCAGATACGCGTCGGTAAACCCGCGGTTAAACGACCGGCCCAGCTCGCGCTCGAGTGCAGCCACGTCAGCAGCATCCCACGCGCCGTCGCGCAGCATGTCGAGTGCTCGGCGCCACGCCCGCACCACGTTGAACACATAGTCGGGGTTTTTCATGCGCCCCTCGATCTTGAGCGACGCCACCCCGGCGGCAACGAGTTCGGGCAGATGCTCGATACCCAAGTAATCACGCGGGCACAGCAGTCGGTCGCCCTCAACGGCAACAACACTCTGCCCCGCCTCGTCCACTAGGTCGTACGCCAGACGGCACGGCTGCGTGCAGTCGCCGCGCATCGCCGAGCGCCCACGCCGCAAGGCCGAGAACTCGCACGCCCCCGAATAGCCGATGCAAATCGCACCGTGGCAGAATACCTCGATGGGCACGCCCGTGGCACAGAGCGCCGCAATCTCGTCGACCGTCAGCTCGCGTGCCGTCGTCACGCGCTCGACCCCCAGCTCATCGGCGGCAAGCCGCACGGCACCCTCGCTATGAGCGCCCGCTTGCGTGGACAGGTGAATCTCGACCCCGGGAATCGCCGCGCGCAGCGCGCAGGCCAACCCGGCATCGGCGACAATCAGAGCATCGGCGCCCAGCTCCAGTGCATGAGCTCCCAACGCCACCGCGTCGGACAACTCATCGTCAAACACGAACACGTTGAGCGTTACGTACACACGCACGCCATGGGCATGCGCCACGGCGCAGCCGCGCGCAAACTCGTTATCCGTAAAGCCATGGGCGCTCACACGGGCGTTAAAGCCGCCCAACCCCGCATAGATGGCATCGGCACCCGCGGCGATGGCCGCAAGCATCTGGTCGAGTCCGCCCGCCGGCGCCAGCAGCTCGGGCAGCGCCGCACCGGCAGCATCCAATCCAGTCTCGTATTGTCCGCTCGGCCCCATCGTCCGAATCGCCATCGACAAACTCCTTACCAAGGTATGCATTCACTCTGAAAAATGCCGTCTTCCAGCATACACGAGGCCTCGCGCGCCCCGTTTGGTTTATCGTGTAATAACTTATGTCCATCCTGCCCCGACGGCACATCCGCCGTCCGGCACGACATACCTGGAGGTCAATATATGGGTCCTCGCCAACGACAGGGACGCAGCCGTTCAAAGACGCATGCTCTGCCCATAATCCTGCTCTCGTTTTTGGGCTTTCTGCTGATTGCGGGCGTGGCATTTGGCATCGGCATGGTCGGCAACGTCAACCGCTGGCTGTCCGATCTGCCCGACTACACCGACGCCAACGCGTATCTGGTGAGCGAGCCCACCGAGATCGTCGACTGCAACGGCAACAAGATCGCGAGCTTCTACACGCAAAACCGCAAGTCCATCACCAAGGACGAGGTCTCCCCCTACGTGCTGCAGGGCACCGTTGACGTCGAGGACGAGCGCTTCTACGAGCACGGCGGTATCGACCTGTGGGGTATCGCGCGTGCTGCGGTGGCAACCCTCGGCGGCGGACACGAAGGCGCCTCGACGATCACCCAGCAGCTTGTGCGCAACACCATCCTGCAGGAGGAGCAGTTCGACTCGACCATTGAGCGTAAGGTGCGCGAGGCCTACATCGCCATCAAGATGGAGGACATGTACTCCAAAGACGAGATCCTCATGATGTACCTCAACACCATCTATTACGGCCACGGCGCCTACGGCATCGAGGCCGCAGCCGAGACCTATCTGTCCAAGAGCGCCGCCGACCTCACCCTCAGCGAGGCCGCGCTGCTCATCGGCCTTCCCAACTCGCCTTCGCAGTACGACCCCACGGTCAACCCCGATCTGGCACTGTCTCGCCGCAACAAGGTTCTCGACAACATGCTGCGCCTGGGCCACATCACCCAGGAGGAGCACGATGCCGTACAGGCCGAGCCCATCACCCTCAACGTGACCGAAATCTCGGGCAGCGGCGTCGACGTATACTCGCAGCCCTACTTTGTCTCCTACGTCAAGCAGCTACTGGAGCAGGAGTTCTCGACCGACGTGCTCTTTAAGGGCGGCCTGACCGTCAAGACCACCATCGACCCCACGATGCAGCAGGTGGCAGAGAATGCCGTCCGCGAGCAGCTCGACACGCTCTCGCTTGACGGCCTGGACATGGGCATGGTCGTCGTCGACCCCAAGACCGGCTACATCAAGTGCATGGTGGGCGGCTACGACTACAACGCCGACGAGAACCACGTAAACCATGCCACGGCCAAGCGTCCCGTCGGCTCCACCTTTAAGGCCTTTACGCTGGCAACTGCCATCCAAAACGGCATGAACCCCAACGTCACCCTCAACTGCAACTCGCCGCTCAAGGCCAAGGGCACCACAACCGAGGTACAAAACTACGCCAACCAGAGCTATGGCAACATCACGCTTAAGCAGGCGACGGCATACTCCTCCAACACCGGCTACATCCAGGTGGCGGAAGCCGTCGGCAACAGCAAGATCATCTCGCTCGTCAAAAAGCTCGGCATCGATCCTTCTAAGGACAACATCGAGGACGTTCCCGTCATGACCCTCGGCACCGGCTCGATCTCGCCGCTCGAGATGGCCGCCGCCTACGCGACGTTTGCCAACGGCGGCTACTATCGCCAGCCGATCGCCATCACCGAGATTGACTCTCGTACCGGTTCGGTGCTGTACCAGCACACCGACAATCCCTCACAGGTGCTTACCGAGGGCGAGGCCGCCGCGGTCACCGATGTTCTGTCCGGCGTCATGAAGGGCAGCGGTACGGGTGCTGCCGGCGCCCTGAGTGTCAACCAGCCCTATGCCGGCAAGACGGGCACCACCGACAACACCACCAACCTGTGGTTCTGCGGCTATACCCCGCAGCTGGCATGCGCCCTGTGGACCGGCTATTCCGCGGGCGAGATCCCCATCCAAAAGTACGGCACGGACCTGCTGGGCGACAGCACCAACCTGCCTGTCTTTAAGCGGTTTATGAACACCGTTCTGACCGGTACCGAGCGCGAGGAGTTTGCGACCGGAACGGCGCCCACCTACAAGAACAACAGCGTCTGGAAGTTCTACGGCACCAACAACACCAAGAAGTCGGAGAACGACGACAAGGACAAGGACGAGGACGAAGAGGAAGAGGAAACCACCACAACGACTACCACGACGACCACGACCACCGAGACCACGGGCGGCGACACCACCGGCGGCACCGGTACGACCGGTGGCTCGACGGGCGGCTCCACTGGTGGTTCGACCGGCGGCGATGGCGGCACGCCTACGCCTACGCCCACTCCAGACCCCTCGCCCACGCCTGACGATACGGTCGGCTAAGAAGTACGCGACTAAAGCCAACAAGGCCCCGAGCAGCTTATTGAACTGCTCGGGGCCTTTTAGTTTGAAACGACCTGGAGGGCGGTCTTTATACCGGCAAACAAAAAGGGGGTACCGACCAACGTCGATACCCCTTACAAGCCACTATGTCAGCGCACACAATGCCGAACGCACGACCCGCACGCCTACTTGCGAGAATTGCTCAACTTATTGATCAGCGCCTCGAGACGCTCGCCGTCCTCGGCCGTCTGGGCAATAACCAAAATCGTATCGTTGCCGGCAAGCGAGCCAAGCACATCGGGCAACTCTGCCGCATCAACAGCGGCGGCGATGCCGGAAGCCGTGCCAGGCTGAGCCTTGATCATAACCAGATTATCAGTACGCAGAACGCCCGTTACGAGCTCGGAAACCATACGTTGCAGGTGCAGGTCCTCTGCCAGAACATAGATGCCCTCAGGGAGCTTACGCAGCCCCATATCGGCAATATCGCGAGAGACAGTCGCCTGCGTGCAATCAAAGCCCATAGCACGGAGCTCATCGACCAGCACGCGCTGCGTGCGGACATCCTTATTGCGCACAATATCTCTAATGGCATCCTGGCGCCCATTGCGTTTTTTAGCCATACAAACCCTCACTCCAAAAGATGGCGGAGACAATCAATCAGTGTTTGAATAGTTTAGCGCTATTTGAAGGCTTTTGTGTATAAGAACGCATTTCGAAACAATTCTATGCAAGTTTGTTTCGTAATGAGCCGTTTAGACGGTTTTTGCGCCCGTCCGGTTAAGAAAAGCTGCCAGATGCGTACACATCACGCAGCGCGCGGGCTTAGCGCTGGCGATCGGCCCAAACAACAGACCGAGTCCCCGATGGTTGTCCTTGAGCGCGGCGACCATCTGACGGGTTCGAGGCGCCTCGAGCATATCACGCATGCGGGCGGAACGCTCGATTGACGACACCCCATGCGGGCTCAGACACAAATTCTCGATGCAGGCGACCAGTCCGGCAAAGTAGAACTTTTGGCTTGCCAGCTTGAGCCGACCACCGCTATCTGCTTCCGAGAGTGAGTCCGCAAGCTCGTCGAGCGCTCGGGTGTCATCGGATACCTTGGCATACATGGTGGGATCAAAGGCGTCTGTAAGCTTAGGCGCTACCGTGTGGAAACAAGCGTCGCCGCATCCGGAGACGCGCTGCGCCTGCGAGAGCGCGCACACCATAAACTCAACCGTACGGTACGCCTTGCCGTGCGACAGGCATGCCTCAAACAGCGGACGACTATACATCACGCCAGAGGTCTGAACGACTAGGCCGCCTAAAATCAACTGAGGCAGCCCGGCCACCATCGAAGATTTGCTATCAATGGAAATATGAGTAGCATCCAAGACGCGCGAATGGCGCTCTCGATGTGCATCATAGCGGTCGAGCGACACCGTGGGGAACACTATGTCTGCCGCAGTATCGCACGCGATATCGACCATCTTGGAAAGGGATTGCGGAGCAAACCACTCATCGGCGTTCATGGCGATGATTTGAGAGCCGCGCGAGGCAGCAAAACCGGCACGAAGACACGCGCCGCGCGTCGCGTCCTCGACGTCAATCAAATCAATATGGATGTCCCTGTCGGCAGCAACTTGAAGCGAGTGGCGCACACCGGGCGCAGTATCGCGACAGACAACGACAATCTGCAAATCGTAGAGGTCTTGGTTCTGGATACTCTCGAGCGCACGCATCGCATAGCTGGGCGAACCTTCTACCACAAGGATCACCGAAAGTCGCGGATGCGAGCCACGTCGAACCAAATTATCCGTCCTCTCGACAGCAATGAATCAAACCGTGGTTCATGGTACACCCCGGCAATAAAAGCAATGAGACACCGGTTGCATTGCACGCCAAGAACAGATGTTGCACACGCGCAGCCCACAGATGACAGGTGTCGACGCACGACACGTCGAGCCCTACCCTAGTCGAGCACGACAAGCTCGGCGGGATCGTAATCCACGCCCATAAACGTAAGGCCGCAGGCAGGAGCCGTGGGGCCCGCAGCGGTGCGGTCGCAAGCATCGATAACCTCGCGCATCCACTCGGGTTCACGGCGATGCATGCCAATCTCGACAAGCGTGCCCACGATCGTACGGACCATCGAATGCAGAAACGCATTGCCCTCGATGGTGAACGTCAGGATGTCCTCGCCAAACGCAACCTCATGGCCAAATTCGGCACGCATCACGCAGCGATGCGTGGGCTTGCCAACGGCCGAAGCGACCTTGCAAAAGCTTTTAAAGTCCTGCTCGCCCAGCAGTGCGGGGCAGGCAGCAGACATAGCCTCAACATCCAAGGGATAGCGATGCCACCACACGGCACCGCGGGACAGCACGGGGCGCGCATCTCGATCGGCAATACGGTATGTATACGTACGGGAACGCGCGTCAAAACGCGCAGAAAAGCCTTTACGGGCCTTGTAGACCTCGTTAATGGCGATATCTTTGGGCAGCAGGGCATCCATAGCCCGCAGCCACCTACGGCGCGTACAAGCGAGCTCAGCGTCCGTTACGGGCACGCTGATGTACTGGGCCACGGCATGCACGCCGGCATCGGTACGCCCAGCGCACGTCAGATCGACCGGACGGCGAAGCAGCGTCTCGATGGCTCGACGTAGCTCACCCGCAACCGTCGTCTGTCCCGGCTGCTCGGCAAATCCGCTATACGACGAGCCATCATAGGCCACGCGAAATACGAGTGTAGCGTCAAGCTCGGAAATCGAATTGAAATCAAACGGCGCGGTCATGGGCGCTCCCAACAAACAAGCAACGGTATCGCGACAAAAAAAGAGGGGTACGCGAACGTACCCCTCGAATATAGCCTATGCAGACGGAATGTCTACTCAGCGGTCTCCTCAGCAGGAGCCTCCTCGACGGCCTCGACCTTCTTGGGAGCAGCGGCCTTCTTGGGGGCCGGAGCAGCCTTCTTGGCCTTAGGCGTGCAAGGCTCGGTGACGAGCTCCATGATAACGATGGGAGCGTTGTCGCCCTTACGGTTACCGAGCTTCATGATGCGGGTGTAACCGCCGTTGCGGTCCTGCCACATGCCCTGAGCAGCCTTGTCGAAGATCTCGGCAACGAGCTGCTTATCGCCGAGCTTGGCGATAGCCAGACGACGAGAGTGCAGGTCGCCCTTCTTGGCCCAGGTGATGATCGGATCGACGACCGAACGCAGCGCCTTAGCGCGGGTCTCGGTGGTCTTGATGCGGTCGTTCTCGAAGAGGGCCTTAGCAAGGCTCTTCTTCATGGCCTTGGTGTGGCTCGCATCGGTGCCGAGCTTCAGGCCCTTCTTAACGTTGTGACGCATGGTCTAGTTTCTCCTCAAATATGCGAAGCATTAAGCCTTCAGGCTCAGGCCCATGGACTCAAGCTTGTCCTTCACTTCCTCGATCGACTTAACACCGAAGTTACGGATGTTGAGCAGATCGTTCTCCGAGAACTCAACGAGTTGACGGACCGAGTGAATGCTGGCGCGCTTAAGGCAGTTGTAGGAACGGACGGAAAGGTCCAGATCCTCGATCTGCTTGTCCAGCTCGGCGTTGTCGTTGGTGACCTCGGGAGCGAAGATCGAAGCCTCCTCCTCGACCTCGGGGGTCTCGGCAAGGTTCATAAAGGCGGCCATATGCTGGTTGATGATATTGGCAGCCTGGACCACGGCATCGCGCGGGGCGATGGAGCCGTTGGTCTCGATCTCGAGGACAAGGCGGTCGTAGTCGGTGTGCTGACCGACACGACAAGCCTCAACGAGCTTGGCGCAACGGGAAACCGGCGAGTACAGCGAGTCGACGTGGATCACACCGATGGGATCGTTGTCGCGCTTGTTAGCCTCGCCAGAGACATAGCCGCGGCCATAGCCGATGCGCATGCTCATGGTGAGATGGCCACCCTCGGTAAGCGTAGCGATGTGCTGCTCGGGGTTGACCAGCTCAAACTCGGACGGAATAAAGAAGTCCGCACCGGTGACCTCGCAGGGGCCGTCAACAGAAATGGTGGCGGTCGCCTCGTCGGTCGTGCCGAGAGCCCTGAAGACAAGACCCTTGACATTCAGGACGATGTCGGTGACATCCTCGACCATGTTAGGGATGGTCATGAACTCGTGCTGCGCACCATCGATCTGAATAGCCTCGACGGCGGCACCCTCGAGCGAGGACAGAAGAACGCGACGAAGGGAGTTACCCAGCGTATCGCCGTAACCACGCTCGAGCGGCTCGACGGAGACACGAGCAGACGTCTCGTTGATCTCTTCGACCTGAACCTGAGGCCTAATGAATTCTGACATGTATTACCTCCAGCCTCAGCAGCCCGGATGGACTACTTAGAGTAGAGCTCGACGATGAGCTGCTCGTTGATATCACCGCTGATCTGCTCACGCGTCGGCAGAGCGAGCACGTTACCAGACAGCTTCTCGATATCGACCTCGAGCCAGCCAGGGACCTCAAAGCGCTCGGAGGAAATCAGAGCCTCCTTGATGGGGAGGAGGTCACGGAACTTCTCGCCGACAGCGACGACGTCGCCGGCCTTGACGCGGTAGGACGGAATATCCACGCGCTTGCCGTTCACGGTGAAGTGACCGTGACGGACGGACTGACGAGCCTCTTTGCGGGTGCGGGCGAAGCCAAGACGGAAGACGACGTTGTCAAGGCGAGACTCAAGGATGATCATGAGGTTCTCACCGGTGACGCCGTTCATCTTACGGGCCTTGTTGAAGTAGCCGTGGAACTGCTTCTCCAGAACGCCATAGATGAACTTGACCTTCTGCTTCTCGCGCAGCTGCATGCCGTACTCAGATTCCTTGCGACGGCGCTTGGGCTGACGGATAGATTCCTTCTTGCTGCTGTAACCGAGCTCAGCGGGATCAATCCCGAGCTGACGGCAGCGCTTAAGAACAGGAGTCCTGTCGATTGCCATATTGATACGATCCTTTCAGTTACACGCGGCGACGCTTCTTGGGGCGGCAGCCGTTGTGCGGAATGGGGGTCTTGTCCTGGATGCTCGAGACCTCGAGGCCAGCAGCCTGGAGGGAGCGGATGGCGGTCTCACGACCGGAGCCGGGGCCCTTGACGAAGACGGAAACCTTCTTCATACCGTGCTCCATGGCCTGCTTGGCAGCAGCCTCGGCAGCCATCTGGGCAGCGAACGGCGTGGACTTACGGGAGCCCTTGAAGCCCACCTGGCCAGCCGACTTCCAGGAAATGACGTTGCCCTGGGGATCGGTGATCGAAACGATCGTGTTGTTGAACGTAGAACGAATGTGAGCCTGGCCCACGGAAATGTTCTTACGGTCCGCGCGCTTCAGACGGGCAGCGCGAACGTTCTTCTTAGCAGTAGCCATCTATCTAGCGCTCCTTATTTCTTCTTCTTAGCACCGATCTGACGCTTCGGGCCCTTGCGGGTACGAGCGTTAGTGTGGGTGCGCTGGCCGCGGACCGGGAGGCCCTTGCGGTGACGAAGGCCGCGGTTGCAGCCGATGTCCATAAGGCGCTTGACGTTCTGGTTGCGCTCACGGCGGAGGTCGCCCTCAACCATGATCTGGTTCTTATCGATATAATCACGGATGGCGTTAACCTCATCCTCGGTGAGGTCCTTAACACGCGTATCCACGTTAACGTTGCACTCGACGCAGATCTTCGTCGCAGTGGTGCGGCCGATGCCGTAAATGTAGGTCAGACCGATCTCAACGCGCTTCTCACGCGGGAGGTCGACACCATTAATACGGGCCAACGTAGTCTCCTCTCTTAACCCTGACGCTGCTTATGACGGGGGTTCTCGCAAATGACGAGGACCTTGCCATGGCGCCTAATGATTTTGCACTTATCGCACATCTTCTTGACCGAAGGACGTACCTTCATCGTTCTTCCTTTCGGTAGCGCTCAAACTACTTCCCTACTATCTACTCGCCCAGCCGCAGGCGTTTAAAACTATGGCTGGTCTTCACACACAATCCGACCGTAGGTTGAGCTAAGCCTGCAGCCGGAAATGGAGTGCGTGTATGCGTGCCGCTATTTGTAGCGATAGGTGATGCGGCCGCGGGTCAGGTCGTACGGGGAAAGCTCCACGACAACCCTGTCACCGGGGAGAATACGGATGTAATTCATTCGGATCTTGCCAGAAATGTTGCACAGAACCGAATGACCGTTCTCGAGCTCGACCTTAAACATGGCGTTGGGCAGCGGTTCCTTTACCGTACCCTCGAGCTCAATTGCGTCTTCCTTCTTCACAAGCAATCATCTTTCTCTAGAAAACGACAGCGATTGAGTATTCTACAATACGCATGCACGTATCGTAATATCTTCGTAATGGCTCCACAACTAAGCGGAACTTGTTACTTTACAGAAATGTAGATGCCGACGTATTTGAACGGGACCCCTACATTTCACCGCCCTGCAAGGAACACCAAGCACCTTGGGCATCCGTGGTGAGAATCACCGGTCCGTCATTGGTAATGGCGACGGTGTTCTCGTAGTGCGCGGCGGGCAGGTGGTCGTTGGTCGTGACGATCCAACCGTCGGAGCCCGTGCTCACATGGTTGGAACCCATCGTAACCATCGGCTCGATGGCAATGACCATGCCAGCCTGGAGGCGAACGCCTCTCCCCTTCTTTCCATAGTTAGGAACGTTGGGGTCCTCGTGCATCACACGGCCAATGCCATGGCCCACATAGTCGCGAAGCACGCCGTAACCGTGAGACTCGGCGAGAGACTGAACGGCATAACCGACGTCCCCGATATGGTTACCGGGAATAGCCTGCTCGATGGCAGCCTTAAGGCAATCGCGCGTGACCTCGCACAGGGCCTTGGCCTCGGGCGTAGGGGTGCCGACGAAAAACGTCCAAGCGTTATCGCCAACCCAACCGTCGACAACGGCTCCCGTATCGATGGAGATGATATCGCCATCGCGCAGGATCATGTCGGGGTTGGGAATACCGTGGACCACGGCATCGTTAATCGATGCGCAAATGGTACCGGGGAACCCGCCGTAACCCTTAAAGGCCGGGGTGCCGCCATGCATACGGATAATCTGCTCCGCGAGCTGATCGAGCTCAAAGGTCGAAACACCAGGGCGCACCATGGCTCCAACGTGGCGGAGCGCCATCTTAGATAGCGCTCCTGCCTTCTTCATCTGCTCGATTTGCGTTGCAGACTTAATCTTGATCATAGACCAAGAGCCTCTTTGACATCCCCGTACACGGTCTCGCGAGCCTGGTCACCGTTGACCGACTTGAGCAGACCCTGGCCACGATAGTAGTCGACGAGCGGGCTCGTGGACTTCTCGTAGACGTCGAGACGGTTCTTGATGGTCTCGGGCTTGTCGTCGTCGCGCTGATACATCTCGCCGGCGCACTTGGGGCAGGTAGCATCGGCAGCGGTGCCGGTGTAACCGCAGGCGCGGCAGGTGCGACGCGAAGACAGACGATCGATGATGACCTCGGGGGCCACGTCGACCAGAAGGGCGCAGTCGATCTCGCGACCCATGGCGGAGAGCTCGGAATCGAGCGTCACAGCCTGGGCGGTGTTGCGCGGGAAGCCGTCGAGGATGAAGCCCTGCTGGGCGTCATCGGCAGCAAGGCGCTCCTTGACAAGGTCGATCACGAGCTGGTCGGGAACGAGCTCGCCAGCGTCCATGTACTTCTTAGCCTGAATACCAAGCTCGGTGCCACCCTTGACGGCAGCACGCAGCAGGTCGCCCGTGGAAATGTGAGCGACGCCATACTCGGCGACGAGCTCCTGTGCGACGGTGCCCTTACCGGCACCCGGAGCTCCGAGCAATACGAGGTTCATGAGCAATCCTCCTCTAGCCTATTTAAAGAATCCATCGTAATCATACATCTTGATCTGGCCTTCGAGCTTATCGACCGTGTCGAGCACGACGCCGACCATGATGAGGATGGACGTGCCGCCAAATGCCTGGATCAGATGGTTACCCGTGAAGGAGAAGATGATCGAAGGCACGATGGCGATGAGCGCCAAAAAGACAGCGCTGGGAAGCGTGATCTTGTTGAGCGCGTTCTTGATGTAGGCCGCGGTAGCCCTACCCGGACGGACGCCCGGAATAAAGCCGCCCTGCTTCTTAAGGTTGTCGGCCGTGTCATCGGGGTTGAACACCATGGAGGTGTAGAAGTACGCGAAGAACACGATGAGGACAACATTAAGCACCCAGTTGAGCCAACCGGTCGAAAGCGCAGAGGCAACTGCCTGAATCCAGCCGATGCCGGGGAAGAACACGGCAATCTGAGCCGGGAAGTACAGCAGCGCCGAAGCGAAGATGATCGGCACGACACCCGCGGTATTGACCTTGATGGGCAGGTAGGTGGTCTGGCCACCCATCATGCGACGGCCCACGACGCGCTTAGCGTAGGAGACCGGGATGCGGCGCTGGCCGCGCTCAAGAAAAACAATCAGCGGGATAACCAGCAGGATGATGGCGCAGATGATCACCATGGTGATGATGCCACCGGCATTACCCTCGGTGCTGGAGAAGATCGCCTGCGGCAGGCCGGCCATGATGTTCGCAAAGATGATCAGGGACATGCCATTGCCGATACCGCGCTGGGTGATGAGCTCACCAATCCACATGATCAGCATAGCGCCCGCAGTGAGCGTGCCGACGATCATGAGGTCGAAGATGATCTCGGGAGCGCCGGCGCCATTAAAGCTGATGCCGAAGCTCTTAAAGAGGAAGAGGTAACCCACGGAGTTGAGGATTGCCAGAGCCAGGGTGAGGTAACGCGAATACTGCGTAATCTTGGTCTGACCGACCTCGCCCTCGCGGGCAAGCTCATGCAGGGAAGGCACAACGGCCTGGAGCATCTGGAGGATGATTGAGCTGGTGATGTAAGGCATGATGCCCAGCGAAAACACCGACACATAGCTCAACGCGCCGCCAGAGAAAAGATTCAGGAGGGCCATAGCACCTGCGGCGACCGAATTGTTATCGGTCGAGAAAAGGCCCAGCATCCCCTGGAAGGGAATGCCGGGCACAGGAACGTGCGCACCAATGCGGTACACGACGAGCATAGCTATGGTAAAAAGAATCTTTTCGCGCAATTCTTTGATGCGGAAAGCATTCTTAAGACCATTTAGCACGGCAGCTCGACCTTTCCGCCGGCGGCCTCGATCTTGGCCTGCGCAGAAGCGCTGACCTTGTCGACCTTGACCGTGAACTTCTTGGTGAGCTCACCATTGCCGAGCACCTTGACGGGCTCGAACTCGCTCTTGGTGATGCGAGCGGCCTTAAGAGCGGCACCGTCGATCACAGCGCCATCCTCGAACTTACGCTCGAGACGCTCAACGTTAACAGCGGTGTACTCGATACGACGGGGGTTGCGGAAGCCCGGAAGCTTGGGCAGGCGCATAGCCAGCGGAGTCTGGCCACCCTCGAAGCCGGCACCCTTGGTGCCGCCAGAGCGGGAACCCTGGCCCTTCTGGCCGCGGCCAGAAGTGGTGCCGTGACCCGAAGAATTGCCACGGCCGACGCGCTTGCGGTTCTTGGTGGAACCGGGCGCGGGAGTAAGATCGTGAAGCTGCATTTGCTACTCCTCTACAATCTCGACAAGGTGCTTGACCTTGAAGATCATGCCGCGGACGGACTCGTTGTCAGCAATCTCGCGAACCTCGCGGATCCTGTGGAGACCGAGGGCACGGACAGTACGGACCTGGTCCTGCTTGCAACCGTTGGTGCTGCGGACCTGCTTGATCTTGATGGTGTCAGCCATGCTTAGTTCTCCTTACCGACGAACATCTCGGAGACCGTCAGGCCACGGCGAGCCGCGACGTCCTCAGGGCTGGAGAGCTCCTTGAGGCCCTCGACGGCAGCCTTGATGATGTTGAGGCCGTTGTCGGTACCGAGGGACTTGGACAGGACGTTCTTGATGCCAGCAAGCTCGAAGAGGGGACGCACAGCGCCGCCGGCGATAACGCCGGTACCCTCGACAGCGGGCTTGATGATGATGCGGCCGGCACCAAAGTGGCCGAGAACCTCGTGCGGGATGGTGCCCTGCTCGGTCACCGGCACGTGGAACATGTTCTTCTTGGCATCGAGAGACGCCTTGGAGATGGCCAGGGGCACCTCAGCGGACTTGCCCATGCCAACGCCGACGTTGCCCTTGCCGTCGCCAACGACGACGAGAGCGACGAGGCTCATGCGACGACCACCCTTGACGGTCTTCGACACGCGGTTGATGTAAACGACGCGCTCCTCGAACTCGGAGGCCTCGCGCTGCTGCTTCTGATTACGAGCCATGTGCTACATACCTCCTAGAACTCGAGACCGGCGGCACGAGCACCGTCGGCGAGGGCCTTGACGCGGCCATGGTAGATACGGCCACCGCGATCGAAGGCGACCTTGGTGATGCCGGCCTCGATGGCGCGCTTGCCAACGAGCTGACCGACCTTCTCCGCAGCCTCCTTGTTCGAGGTGTGGGTGCCCTTGAACTCGGCCTCGAGGGTCGAGGCAGAGACGAGCGTCAGGCTAGAGCCCTTGCTGTCGTCGATGATCTGGGCATAGATGTTGGCGTTAGTACGGGTCACGCGAAGACGCGGACGCTCGGAGGTACCCGAGACCTTGCCGCGAACACGACGCTGACGACGCTTGAGGCCTTCCAGCTTCGCCTTATGCTTGTTCATACGTAAACTCCTAAAAAGGTTGATCTTGCCAGCACCTGACGGGGTGCTGGTCTTATGCGAGTGAGTCGGTTACGACTACTTGGCGGCCTTACCCAGCTTGCGGCGGATGTGCTCGCCAACGTAGTGGATACCCTTGCCCTTGTAAGGCTCGGGAGGACGATGGCCGCGGATCTCAGCGGCGATCTGACCGACCTGCTGCTTGTTGATACCCTTGACGTTCACGTGGGTGTTGTCGGGAACCTCGAAGGTGATGCCCTCGGGAGCCTCGACGATCACGGGGTGCGAGAAGCCCAGGGAGAACTCGAGGTTCTTGCCCTTCTGCTGCACGCGGTAACCGACGCCGGCGAGCTCGAGCTTCTTCTCGAAGCCCTCGGAAACGCCGACAACCATGTTGTGGATGAGGGCGCGGGTGAGGCCGTGGCGGGCACGGGTCTCACGCTCGTCGTCGGGACGGGAAACGGTGAGGACGTTGTCCTCGACGTTGATAGCGAGCTTCTCAAAGACATCGAGCTCGAGCTGGCCCTTGGGGCCCTTGACGACAACGTTGTTGCCGTTGACTGCCACTTCGACTCCGGCGGGAATCTGGACAGGCTTATTACCGATACGAGACACGGTGATCTCCTTTCCTTCTACCTACCGAGCGAATTACCAGACGTAAGCGATGATCTCGCCGCCGACGTTGTGCTTGCGAGCATCGCGGTCGGTCATGACGCCATGGCTGGTGGAAATAATGGCGGTACCAAGGCCGCCGCGGACGCGGGGCATGTCGGCAACGCCGGTGTACTTACGCAGGCCCGGCTTGGAAATGCGGCGGATGCCGTTGATGACCTTAGCCTTCTTGGGACCATACTTAAGCGTGATGTGCAGAGTCTTCTGGGGAACGGTGTCCTCGACATCGTAGCCCTCGATGTAGCCCTCCTCGTGCAGAACACGAGCGATCTCGACGAGCTTCTTGCTGCTCGGCATGGAGACCGTGGCCTTGTTCACAGAGTTAGCGTTACGGATGCGCGTAAGCATATCTGCGATCGGGTCTGTAAGGTTCATACAGATTCTCCTTCGTTCTTGATGAACACGTGCTCTTGGTTCTTCGCCGCCCTTAACGGCAAAGCCTTTTTAGCGCGTTTTCCCTGTTCCAAACTGATGCTTGAAACGCTGGTAGTGACTTACCAGCTGGCCTTCTTAACGCCGGGAAGCTCGCCCTTGAGTGCAAGCTCGCGGAAGCAGACACGGCACAGGCCGAACTTGCGGTACACAGAGTGCGGACGGCCGCAGCGCTGGCAGCGCGTGTACTCACGAGTAGAGAACTTCTGCTTGCGATTGCACTTGACGATCATCGATGTCTTAGCCACTTATATCCTCCTCACATAGAGTATTGTTCGCCCCAAGCGCCGCCCCCTTGTGGGAACGGCGCTTATAGGGCAGGTGAACCTATTTCTTGAACGGGAAACCGAAGGCGTCCAGAAGGGCCTTGGCCTCCTCATCGGTGTTGGCGGTGGTCACGAAAGTGATGTCCATGCCACGCTGGTGATCGACGGAGTCGAAGTCGATCTCGGGGAAGATGAGCTGCTCGGTAACGCCCATGGAGAAGTTACCACGGCCGTCGAAGCTCTTGGCGGAGATGCCGCGGAAGTCGCGGATACGGGGGATCGCGACGGAGGTCAGACGATCGAAGAACTCCCACATACGGTCGCCACGCAGGGTAACCTTGCAGCCGATCGGCATACCAGCGCGCAGGCGAAAGGTAGCGATGGACTTGCGGGCACGGGTGATCATCGGCTGCTGGCCGGTGATGGCGCGCAGGTCGCGCACGGCACCGTCGATGGCCTTGGAATCGGTAGCGGCCTCGCCGACACCCATGTTCACGACGATCTTCTCAAACTTGGGGATCATCATGACGTTCTCGTACTGGAACTTGTCCTGAAGCTGCTGCTTGACCTCGTTGTTGTACTTGGTCTTCAGACGCGGCACATACTTCTCTTCTGCCATTGTTCACTCCTTCTTGGGGTTTTAAGCACGGGGCGTGGCCACGATGGGTTGTCCTCGTGCCTCCTGGCTGCATCCGCGCCGCTCATGGCATTTTGCGGTTTGGACTCGACGCAGCAGGAGCCGACAAAACAATCGGTACTATACGCGCATCGGGAGCGTATTTCCAGAAAAACCTCGTCTGCCTGCACAACTCCACAACTCCCCCGCACAAATTGATCCCTAGAGGACGGAGGAAAATGGCAGTTGCGGTGAAATAGAGACTGTTTGATGGCTTAACAAGCTTAAACAGTCCGTATTACACCGCAACTCATATATGGGGCGTTATTTTTGGTGGGGCAGGACCAGGTTGAGGACGACGGCGACAAGCGCGGCGACGGCAATGGAGGATCCGCCAAAGACGGTGCCAACCCATGCGGGGAATCCAGCGCCAGCAAGCGCGCCGGCCGTGTGCTCGATGCCCGTGCCGAAGGCGATGGAGAGGCCCATGAGCGTGGTATCGCGCTGAGACAGGCCGTGGCGGGAAAACATGACCACGCCGTTCATGCCGATGGTCGCGAACACGCCGATCGTGGCGCCGCCGATTACCGGCTGCGGAATGGACGTGAGCACTGCCGCGCACTTGGGCAGCAGGCCCGCGATGAGCAAGATGGCGGCGGCAAGCGTAAAGACCACACGGTTGACGATCTTGTTCTCGGCGATAATGCCCACATTCTGGCCAAAGGTTGCCGTGGGGACGCCGCCCAAAAAGCCCGACAGCATACCGACCAGGCCGTTGGCGATCAAACCGCCCGAAATCTGGCTATCGGTCGCAGGGGTATCGAGCGCAGCGGACGAGACAGCGGCAAACTCGCCCATGACCTGCACGGCGTTGACAATGGCGACAACGCCCACGACGGCGCACGCGGCCGGGTCGAACACCAGGCGATGGGCGCCCAGGGCAGGCGGAGCAAACCAGCTGGCGGTCGCGATGGCCGAGAAATCGACCATGCCCAACGCTGCAGCCAAAACAAAGCCCGCGCAGATACCGGCCAGGATGCTGCCCAGCCTAAGCGCGCCCTTGCCGTAGTTACCGGCCATAAAGGTGACGACAAACGTCACGAGCGCGACGGCCCAGTTGGTGACACTGCCAAAATCGGCAGCGCCCTCCCCGCCCGCCATGGAGGCAACTGCCACTGGGCATAACGACAGGCCAATGACAAAGATGACGGTGCCAAGCACCGGGGCCGGGAACAGAAAGCTCACACGCCTAAACAGCAGGCCGAAGAGCACGACGAGCGCGCCGCCGATTACCTGGGCGCCCAGCACGGCCTCAAAGCCGAGCTCAAGACCGACCGCCTTGAGCGCCGGCACGAAGGTGAAGCTCGCGCCCATCACGATGGGCAGGCCCGAACCGACGACACCTTTTATGGGGAACTGTTGAAGGAAAATGTCGAGCGCCGAGAGGACGAGCGACGCCTGGATGACAGCGGCTTCCTCTTGAGGGGTAAAGCCACAGACCGACGCGATAATGATGGCGGGCGTGACGATACCAGCGAATGCCGCCAGCACATGCTGCAGCGCATGGGGTAATACCTGCACAAACGAAACTTTTCCCGTACGCTCGAACAGGGCATCCCCTGCTGCCGACTCTGCCATTTGCGCCTCCCATACCTTAAGCAGCGGCCCCATGCCGCTCAACGGTCGGACATTATAGGGCATATGACACAGGTAGCATTTTGACCCGCATGCGGCAGAGGGCTGGGGCAGCTCATGTGGGATGCGATTAGCGCTTGCGGGGGACGAGCTTGGTGCGGCGCAGGTGGATCATCTCGGCGGCTATGGAGATGGCGATCTCCTCGGGGTCCTCGGCCTCGATGGCAACGCCGATCGGCAGGTGCAGCTCGTCGATCTGGTCCTGCGTAAAGCCCTCCTGCTCCAGGCGGGCGCGCACAAAGGCCGTCTTGCGGCGCGAACCCAGACAGCCCAGATAGGCGGGTTTGGCGCGCATGGCCTGAATCACCACGTCGATATCGGACTTGTGGCCTGCTGTGGCAACGACCACCAGGTCGCGCGGGCCGATTGGGCACTGCTCGCTCAGGTTCTTGTAGTCGACCAGACGACGGTCGTAGACACCGGGCACCCATTCGGGGGTCAGCGTGCCGGGGCGGTCGTCGCAGGCCACGACGGCAAAACCCGCCGCCGTGAGCACCCGCGCCGTCGCAGCGCCCACGTGGCCGCAGCCAAAGATATAAGTCAGGCCCTCGGGGCAGAGCGTCTCGACGTGCGCCACGGGAATCTCGGAGGCCGCGTTGGTGTAGCTGACCTTACTCCCCTCCTCCACCAGCGAAAGCCCGGGGCAGCCCGCAATGGTACGGCGCGATTCCTCGCCATGGTACTCGGCCACATCGCCCTCGAGCGCGCTCGCGACAAACGGCTCAAAGTCGATGACGAAGTCGCCGATGCGCCGATAGGCCAAGACGTCGGCAATTTCCTGGAACAACGGTACCTGGGTCGCATCCAGATGCAGGTAGCACAAGCAGATGGCTCCGCCGCAGATCATGCCGGTATCGGAGTTCTCGCCGCCCATAGTGTAGCGGACCAGACGCGACTGTCCCGCGCTCAGGAGCTCGCGCGCCTCATCCAGCGCAAAGAGTTCAATCTTGCCACCGCCGATAGTGCCCGCCTGGCTGCCATCGGCAAAGACGGCCATCCAGGCGCCCACGCCGCGCGGTGACGACCCTGCCGTGCCGGCCACTACCACCAGTTCGCACGTCTCACCAGCACGCAAGGCGGCAAGCGCCGCATTCACAACATCGAGCTTTTCCATTGCCGCCTTCTATCCTCTAAAGACACCGGTGAGCATAGCGAGCGCCTCGAGCACACCGCCGCCGACCGACGTCGCCTTGTCCGAAATGTAGTTGATATAGCTGGCATCGCCGCGCGGATCGACATCGGCGCATTTAAAGCCCTCAGTCACCTGCACGCCGTTCGCCAAAAGCCCGCGCAGACAGCCATTGATCTGCGTGCACATGGGCGTATCGCCCGCGTAGCCAATCACGTCTCCGGCGCTCACGATGTCGCCGATTGCGCGGTCGGACCGAAACACGCCGGCGGCGGGGCTGTGGATAACACGCTCCTTGCCATAGCCGGCGATAATGCCCGGCACGCCCGTGTTGGGCTGGGGCGAACCTTGGGTAATGACACGGCCGAGAAAATGCCCGCGCATGGTCTCGACCACGGCGTCGCAGTCAACCGGCGCGGTAAAGCCCGGCCCCACGGCGATAACGGCAGGCGCCATGTCGCGCGCGGTGCCCAAGTTGCGCTTGGCCAGAATCGCGTCGACCACGGCAGCGGGTTTCAGCTCGCCGAGCATCTTGGCCTGGGGGTCCACCACAACGGCGACGTCTCCCGCTTTGGTAATCTCGAGCGCCTCAGCCGGCGTCTGTGCCAAGCGAGCGCGAATGCCTTCGACCTCGACCTCACCCAGGCGAATGGCCTCGCAAAAACTGATTGTGCGGCGGATGCACGTGGGAACCGCGATATCGGCCATAACGACCGACACGCCGGAGCGCACCAAGCGAGCGGCGACGCCCGTGGCGATATCGCCGGCGCCGCGAACATAAACGAGCATTCCCGGGGCACCTCCCTGTGCTACGGTTTGAGCAGAGCAAAAGCGGTTCGACCGCTACTCTGATGATTATTTATTATCACAGTATTATACGGCGGTGAACAGATGGAAACGACGAGTGGAAACCTTGCCTCCGCGCTCAAGATCGAGCCAGGCATTACCGCGATTATCGGCAGCGGCGGCAAGTCGACGTTGCTCAAGACGATGGGTCTTGAGCTCATGCGCGCTGGCGGCCGCGTGCTCCTCTGCACCACCACGCACATGTTTCCCGTCGCCGGCGTGCCATGGGACGGGTCGAGCCGTCGCCTGGACGCCGCACCTTGGAAGCCGGGTGCCTCGCATGTCCCCGGTTGCACCTGCGAGGCCTGCGCGGGCCTTGCGCGCGGAAGCATCTGCCAAGCGGGTGTTTTGGACCCGGAGACAGGCAAGCTCTCCGCCCCCGCTGAGCCGCTCAACGAGCTGGCGCAGCGCTTTGACTATGTATTGGCCGAGGCAGATGGCAGCAAGCGACTCCCGCTCAAGGCGCATGCCGCCTGGGAGCCGGTAATTCCAGCCGCCACGGCAAACGTTGTCTGGGTCGTCGGCGCCTCGGGGCTGGGCAAGCCCGTCGCCGAGGTTGTCCACCGCCCCGAGCTCTTCTGCGAGCGTTGCGGCTGCGAGCCCACCGACACTGCCACCCCAGGGCGCATCGCCCAGGTGCTCAATGCCGAGATGCAGGCGTTGGGACTCTGCACCGCACGCGTCATGCTCAACCAAGTCGACACGCTCAGCGACCCCACGATGGCCGACCGCTTCGAGACAGCTCTCGACCGCCCCATCGTCGCCACCAACCTCAAGTAGCCGGCGCTGCCCCACCAGACCTATAAGTTGCGGTGGAATAGTTCCTGAAACGGCCTATTTGGCGGCTAAACAGGAACTATTTCACCGCAACTGCGGAGGGGACACGGCATCTTTGCTGCTAGCGGGGGACGTAGCGGCCGGGTTGGGCTCCGGTGGGCTCGCCGTCGCGCGCAGCCAGTACGCCGTTCACAAACACGGCCTTGGCGCGGCCGTGCGCCTCAAAGCCCTCGAGCGGCGTGTAGTCCACAGCCTGATGCTGCGTCGTCGCGCGAATGGTCCAGCGCGCCTTGGGATCCCACACGCACACGTCGGCATCGGCACCCTCGGCAAGACAGCCCTTGCGCGGATACATGCCAAAGACGCGCGCCGGGTTCTCGCTCATCAGGCGGCACAGATCCTCGGGGCCCAGCTGTCCCTCAAAGCTCGTGGCGATCGCGACGGGGCGATGCTCCACACCGGGTCCGCCGTTGGGAATCGCGCGGAAGTCGTCGCGCCCGCGGTCCTTTTGCCCGTGCAGGTTAAAGCTGCAGTGGTCGGTGGCGATGGTATCGATCTCGCCGGCCACAAGCGCCTCGCGCAGCGCGGCGCGGTCGCCAGCATGGCGCAGCGGCGGGCTCATCACATACTTGGCACCCGCAAAGCCGTCCTCGCCCCGCTCCAGATAGCAGGTATCGTCGAGCATCAGATACTGAGGGCAGGTCTCGACATGGATGTTCTTCTGCCCGCGCGCCTTGGCAGCGCGAATGGCCTCGAGCCCCAGCTTGGTCGAAAGGTGCACCACGTTAACCGGCGCGTCGCCGGCCAGGTGCGCCAGATACAGCAGACGGCTCACTGCCTCGGCCTCGCACACATCCGGACGGCTGAGCGCATGGCCCTCGGGCCCGTGGATACCCTGCTCAAACACGCGCTTCTGCAGCTCATTCACCAGCGTGCCGTTCTCGCAATGCACGCACAGGATACCGCCAACACGCTTGAGCTCCTCGAGCACCTCGAGCGTCTCGGCATCGTCCAGGCGCAAATGATCGTAGGCAAAGTAGGTCTTGAACGACGATACGCCCGCCTCGCGCATGGCCGAGAGATCGGCGCGGTTGCGCTCGTTCCACTCGGCGAGCGCCATATGAAAGGCGTAGTTGGCCGTGCAGGTTCCGTCGGCGCGGCGATGCCACTCGGCCAAGGCATCAGGCATGGTCACGCCGCGATCGGCCGTGGCGTAATCCACAATGGTCGTCGTGCCGCCGCAGGCAGCCGCGCGCGTGCCGGTCTCAAAGCTATCGGCCGTCCAATCCATGCCGGTCCAGCACTGCATGTGCGTGTGGCCGTCGATAAAGCCCGGGAACACCCAGCAGCCCGCAGCATCCTCGACGGTATCGCCCTCGGCCGGCTCAATCGCCGCGGCAATCCGTACGATCTTATCGCCATCCATGGCAAGATCGGCGCGGCGAAGCCCTTGGGGCGTCACGAGTGCGCCGTTTTTGATGATGATCATAATTGCTCCTTATTGATTGATGCAGTTGGCCACGCGATCAAAATACGAGCAGGCGGCGATATGCTCCGTTATGCGTCGCTGTCCCTTGACGGTATCGACGTCCCACAGCTCGTAGGCACGCGCCTCGACCAGCACCACGTCGGTACGGTCCTTGAGGGTCGAACCGCCGCCGTCCTTACCCTCAAGACACATAAGTGCATCGAACAGTTCCGCCGGAAAGAGCACCGGGCTCGAAGGCTCACCGTTGCACGCAAGACGCACCGGATACTTGCGGCCACGCTCATCAAACGCGCGAACCATGGCCTCAAAAGAATCCGAACTCACGAGCGGCTGGTCGCCCGGCAAAAAGAGGCAACCCTTCCAGCCGCGGCTCGCCCCCCACGAAAGGCCCGCACGGACGCTTTCGCTCCTGAGCTTGCCATCGTGCAGCACGCACGGGCAATGCTTGTCCTCGCAAATCTGGGCGACCTCGGGCCAACGCGTCGAAACCACGACGTCAAAGCCCCGGGGAACCGAATCGATAGTCCGGGCAATCAGCGGCTTGCCATAGATATCGGCAAGCATCTTGTTAGAGCCAAACCGCTTGCCCTCGCCCGAAGCCATAATGACGCAACCGAGTTTCATGGCGATACCTCCCCTGAAACCATCGTACCCATAACTCGCGTCGCGGGGCATCTACATCGAAAGCGCTTATCCCGCACGCCCACGATGCAAAAAGGGGCACCCCGCCGGTTGGCAGAGCGCCCCCTTTACATGGCTTACCTCAGCGCGGCTTTAGGCCTGGAACCAACGGGCGGTGTTGCGCTCGTCGAGGGCCTTGAGGGTAGCGGCGGGATCGGCAACCTTCTGCAGGAACATCATGGCTGCGATGGCGTACGGCTTGTAGCTGGCCTCCTTGTACATGCCCACGCGGTGCATGTCGAAGACGTCGGCGTTGACCTCGCCGTGCTCGCAAGAGACACCAGAGATGTCGGCGGGCAGCGGATGCATAAAGATGGTGTCCTGGCCGTTGGCGGTCTTCTCCATGAGCTCGGTCGTGGAGCACCAATCCTGATGCGTAGCGTTCTGAGCGAGCAGCTCCTTCTCGAGTGCAGCGATGCCGGCGTCGTCGCCCTCGGCGTACAGGTTGGTGCGCTTCTCCATGGCGGCAAACGGAGCCCAGCTCTTCGGGATCACGATGTCGGCGCCCTCGAAGGCCTCGGCCATGGTGTTGACCTGCTTAAAGGTGGTGCCGGACTCGGCGGCGTAGCCCTTGGCGCGCTCGACGACCTCGGGCATGAGGTCGTAGCCCTCGGGGTGGGCCAAAGTGACGTCCATGCCAAAACGGGGCAGCAGGCTGATCAGCGACTGCGGACAGGACAGCGGCTTGCCGTAAGAGGGCGAGTAGGCCCAGGTGACGGCAACCTTCTTGCCCTTGAGGTTCTCGAGGCCGCCAAACTCGTTGATGAGGTAGAGCATGTCGGCAGAGGACTGCGTGGGGTGATCGGAGTCGGACTGCAAGGAGATGAGCGTGGGACGGTGATCCAGAACGCCGTCCTCGTAGGCCTGCTGGACAGACTCGGAGACCTCGGCCATGTAGGCGTCGCCCTTGCCGATGTACATGTCGTCGCGGATGCCGATGACGTCGGCCATGAAGGAGATCATGGTAGCGGTCTCGCGGACGGTCTCGCCGTGAGCGATCTGGGACTTCTTCTCGTCCAGGTCCTGCAGCTCAAGACCGAGCAGGTTGGCTGCCTTAGAGAAGGAGAAGCGCGTACGGGTGGAGTTGTCACGGAACAGGGAGACGGCCAGACCCGAATCGAAGATCTTGGACGAAACGTTGTTCTCGCGCAGCTCGCGCAGGGCGTCGGCGACGATGTAGAGCGCCTTGAGCTCATCGGTGGTCTTGTCCCAGGTGTGCAGGAAGTCGCTGCCGTACATGCCCTTAAAATCGAGGCCGTTCAGCTGCTCGACGAGCTCGGTAAACTTGGCGTCCATGTAAATATCCTTTCCAAAGATGAAACGATTGCAATGAGTAGATGTGCTCCGGCATGCGCGTGTGGCTAGAACATGCAGAGCACTATGACGAGGACCCGCTACCGTTGAGGAAGCATGGGAGATAACGACCGCGGGCCCCAAGTCAACAGGGGGTGCCGGGGACACGAGCTGTCCCCGGCTCAACAAGATCGAGGAATGGGACTAATCGATCTTGTTGTTGGTCAGACCGGCGCGGAACACGGTGGCGTCGCCATCGGCCTGGCTCGGATCGTAGAGGTTCAGGGCAGCCACATACATGGCGGCAGCGGTGACCAGGTCGTCCTTGTAGGTGACCTCGTTGGGAGCGTGAGCCTGAGACTCGGCACCCGGGCCAAAGCCGACGCAGGGGATGCCATAGCGGCCCTGGATGGAAACGCAGTTCGTGGAGAAGGTCCACTTGTCGCACAGCGGACGACCGGTGCGCTTGTCCATGCTGGGCTCGCAGCCGATGCGCTCGTCACCGAACATGGCCTTGTGGGCGTCGACGAGGGCCTTGACGTGCGGAGCGGTCTCCTTGTTGATCCACGTGGGGAAGTAAGCCTCGGTCTCGTAGACCTCGCCGGTCCAGGACGGACGGTCGTACATGTACATGGAGACCTTCACGTCGTCGCCGTACTTCTTGGCGGCCGGCAGGTTGCGGATCTCGTCCAGGCAGGACTCCCAGGTCTCGCCGGCGGTCATGCGACGGTCGATGGAGATGGCGCAGGAGTCAGCGACAGCGCAGCGGCTGGGGCTGGTGTAGAAGATCTGGCTGACGGTGCAGGTGCCGCGGCCCAGGAAGCGGGCGTCCTCGAAGTGCTCGGGGTTGTACTTAGGGTCGAGCATCTTGACGAGGCCCTTGATGTCGGTCGACTCGTCGCAGCCGTTGTTGTTGAGGGCGCGGACGTCGGCGATGATGTCGGCCATCTTGTAGATGGCGTTGTCGCCGCGGTCGGGAGCGGAACCGTGGCAGGAGGTGCCGTGAACGTCGACGCGGATCTCCATGCGGCCGCGGTGACCGCGATAGATGCCGCCGTCGGTGGGCTCGGTGGAAATGACGAACTCGGGCTTAATGCCGTCCTTGTTGTAGATGTACTGCCAGCACATGCCGTCGCAGTCCTCTTCCTGGACGGTGCCGACGACCATGATCTTGTAGCCCTCGGGGATGAGGCCCATGTCCTTCATCATCTTGGCAGCATAGGTAGCAGAAGCCATACCACCCTCCTGGTCGGAGCCGCCGCGGCCGTAGATGATCTCGTCGGTCTCGTAGCCCTCATAGGGATCGGCATCCCAGTTCTCGATGTTGCCGATGCCGACGGTGTCGATGTGGGAGTCGATGGCGATGATCTTGTCGCCCTCGCCCATAAAGCCCATGACGTTACCCAAGCCATCGACCTTGACCTCGTCATAGCCAAGGCTCTCCATCTCGGCCTTGATGCAAGCGACAACCTCGCCCTCCTCGCAGGACTCAGAGGGGTGAGAGATCATAGCGCGCAGGAAGCGAGTCATATCAGCACGATGAGACTCCGCAGCAGCCTTAATGGCATCAAAATCGAGTTCTTTAGTCATAACAGTCAACCTTTCTACAAGGGTTTACCTACAGGTAGATATTTCAGATAGATCATTTGTGCCAAGTAGCGTGAGGTCGAGTACCCGGCAAGCAAGTAACCTTAGGAGGCGGACGGAGGACTTTGCTCCGTCGCGAGTTCCGCACGAGCCGGAGAGCACTTAATGTGCTCTCCGTGCGAGCAGGACTGTCCGAGCAGGGAGTAAAGTCCTCCGGCTGCCTCCGGACAGGTCAGTCTGCTAGCAGGTCGGATACTCGCCCTCCCAGACGATGCGACGGTACTGATCCGGATCGGTGTCGCCCTCGGTGGAGAAGCAGAGCACGGAGCTCGTCTTGTCCAGGCCGATGAGCTCCTTGAGCTCGGCGTACTCGGGATCGAGCATGAGGGTCTCGACCAGGCCGGTGGTCACCGCGCCGGACTCGCCGGAGATGACGCGCGGGTCGCCCTTCTCGGGAGCACCCAGGGTACGCATACCGCGAGCGGTGACCCAGTCGGGGCAGGACACGAACGCGGTGGTGTGGTTGCGCAGGATATCCCAACCCAGAATGTTGGGCTCGCCGCAGCACAGGCCGGCCATGATGGAAGGCATGTCGCCGTCCACGATGCGCGGGTCGCCGTCGCCGGCAGCAGCGCCCTTGTACAGGCAGGCGGCAGGCGCGCACTCGACCACGACGAAGGTGGGCGGGTTATCGGGATACAGGTTGGTGAAGTAGCCCACCACGGCGCCGGCGAGCGAGCCTACGCCAGCCTGGACAAAGACGTGCGTCGGGCGGTTGATGGCCATCTCGCGCAGCTGCTCGGCAGCCTCGGAAGCCATGGTGCCGTAGCCCTCCATGATCCAAGACGGGATCTTCTCGTAGCCCTCCCAGGCGGTGTCCTGAACGATAACGCCGCGCTCGCAGGCATCGGCCTCGGCGGCGGCCATGCGCACGCACTCGTCGTAGTTGACCTCTTCGATGGTCACCGTGGCGCCCTCGGCGGCGATGTTGTCAAAGCGGGGCTTGGTGGAACCCTTGGGCATGTGCACGACGGCCTTCTGGCCCAGCTTGTTGGCAGCCCATGCCACGCCGCGGCCATGGTTGCCGTCGGTGGCGGTAAAGAAGGTGGCCTGGCCAAAGTCCTTGGCAAGCTGATCGGAGGTCAGGTAATCGAAGGTGCAGTCGGCAACGTCCTTGCCGGTCTCGTCGGCAATGTAGTTGGCCATGGCAAACGAGCCGCCCAGGACCTTAAAGGCGTTGAGGCCAAAGCGATAGCTCTCGTCCTTAACGCACAGGTTGGACAGGCCCAGGCGCGCGGCCTGGCCGTCCAGGCGGGCAAGCGGAGTGACGGTGTACTGGGGGAACGACTGGTGGAAGGCGCGGGCCTTCTTCACGTGGTCGAGGCTCATGATTCCCAAGTGCTTATCATCGCTCTTGGGCATCGTGTTGCCCGCCCACTGGATCTTATCGGCCATACGGTGAACTCCTTAAGTCCTCTCTTGCCGGCCCCCGCATACGCGTTTCAGCCCACTCCCATTCATGCGACTGAACTTTTATGTGGATGCCAAACAAAAAGTTTGTTAGCACTGTTCTATCACACTTTTTGATTGGCAAACCTAACAAATTGTTTGTTGCCGTAATCGGTACCTTTTCGCCGCCGAACGGTCACATAACGCAGCGACGCTTTCGTTATTTGCGAACAAGTGTGGTTTATGGCAAAGTGTGCCCAAACTAATTTTTAGGAAGGCACCCATGACCCCCGCACAGATTGAGTTTTACAAGCGCCTTGCACACGGCCTGGCGCTCCAATTTGGCCCCAACTGCGAAATCGTCGTCCACGACCTGGAAACCGACGATGTGGACCACTCCATCGTAGTGATCGAAAACGGCCACGTCAGCGGGCGCAAACTGGGTGACGGCCCCAGCCATATTGTGTTTGAGTCCATGCACGAGGGCACCACCGACGTGCACGACCGCGAGCCATACCTCACCAAAACCACCGATGGCAAGCTGCTCAAGTCCTCGACCATCTTTATCCGCAACGACGAGGGCAAGCCCGTCGGCATTTTGGGCATTAACTTTGACATTACGCTCATGAAGGCATTTGAGCGCTCGCTCGATGCCTTTACCGGCACCGGCGGCTCGGGCTACACCGAGCCCGAGCCCATTACCAAGAACATCGGTGACCTGCTCGAGGACCTGCTGCACGAGTGCGAGCAGTTTGTGGGCAAGCCCGCGGCACTTATGACCAAAGATGAGCGCATTCGCGCCATCGGCTACCTCGACCGTCGCGGCGCCTTCCTCATTTCCAAGTCGAGCGAGCGCGCCTGCGAGTTCTTTGGCATCTCCAAGTACAGCTTCTATAGCTACCTCAATGAGGCCAAGGCGGCGGCCGACGACAAGTAGGCACTCGCCTGGATTGCCCCTCCCCTTTTGGGCGCGAGTTCTGGAAAGCACGAATCCAAGACCGAGCCGCTTGGGAAGTTCCATATAATCGATGTCATTAGTATTTCGAAAGGATGGAACAGAATGGCGTTGAGCAAGGCATCATGCACCGGTCGCGGATTGATTCCGGCAATTGGTGGGCATGTGCACCGAATGTTCGATGAGGGTGAAGACGACCTGTTTTCGCTGAGCCTTGACGACGTGATGGATGATCGCCCGTGGACCGCCGACGAACTCATGGGCGGCGGGGCTCGCCCGTCAAGCCCCAATCCCGCACTTGCGCCTAAGCCCGCATCTGCGCCGACTCCTGCGCAGTCGCCTGTTTCGACGCCCGCGCCTACGCCCGCACCCACTTCCGCGCCCACGCCCGCACCCCGCCCCGCAAGCGACCCGTCCGAGACGGCGGCATTTCTCGCTGCAGCGACGCAGGGCAAATCGGCCGACAGCACCGTTATGTACAGCGCCCAGCAGTTGCCTGTTCCTGCGGCACGCAAGCCTCCGGTCACAAGGCTCGATGAGCCCGCTGCCCATCAGGTTGCCTACGATTCCTGGGCTGCAGCCGATCTGGATGAGACCTCTACCGGCATGCCGGCGCTCGACGTTCCAGTTAACCCGCTTTTTGCCGCCAACACGAGCGCCGCGGACTATGAGGGCGATGCGGCATATTCCGATTATTCCGATGGCTATGCTGGCAACGGTCGCATCGAGACCGAGGATTATGGCACCGCATCGAGCGATTATCTCAACGATCCGTACGCTGCCACGCCTGCACCGGAATATGACCCGGAGGCCGCGTCCGCGCCGGCGTATACCAAAAGCACGGGCGAAGAGCGCTTCGCCGATTATTACGCCGAGGAAAAGGCACTGCGTTTCTCGGAATTTCCGCAGGCAGTCAAGGTTGCCTTTATCGCCATTATCATTGCCCTGCTCGGTGTCATTGCGTTTGAGGGATTCCAGCTGTTCCGCGGCCCCACCGCGTCCGAATCGGCAACGCAGCAAAAAGAGAACGACAATCAGCACCTGGACATCAACACCCTCAAGGGCGACCCCAACGACGGGGACGAGTAGCGGGGGTTAAGGGAGGGCCGGAAGAGCCGGCGGCATGTTACGGCTCCAAAAGCCCTGCCATAAAGATGGGCAGATACAGCACGTCACCATCGCGGTGAAGATTACATTCCGCAAGTACCAGGGCGCGATCGATTCCGTAGCCCTTCGTCGCGAGCGCGTTGTCGAGCGCCGCGTGGGACTTAAAGCTCTTGCCCGATTTGACCTCGATGGCAAACACTTCCCCATCGAACGTCTCTTCCACAAAATCGAGCTCACCGACCTTTTTGGACGTAAAGTAGCGCAATCTAAATCCATGAGCTTTGAGCTCTTGGGCAACGAAGCCCTCAAACGCCGCCCTCATGTTCATGCCAAAGGGGTCTTCCGCCTCCCCATCAAAAACGCCTTGGGCGACCCTTTTAGAATACGACGACATGAGCATTCCGGTGTCCAAGTAAAACAGCTTAAATAGATTTCGCTGCTCCCCCAATAAAAGGGGTGCCACGGGCGCCGTTACGTTATACACGGGAAGCGCGACACCCGCCTCCGACAACCAGAGAAAATGATCTGTCACCTGCGAAAAACGTTTGACACCGTTAATCGACGACAGCTTGAATCGCTTGTTTTTGGAGCCGGCCTCGCTGGGAATCAAATCATAGATATCGCGAATAACCAAGCGTAGCTCGGGCGGAGCGTACTTTGCGATGTCATCGCGATACAGGGCGTGAAGATCGCGATGAATGTTTCGAACCTCGTCGACATTGCGCGTCGCCAAGAAGGAATTGACCGCGTCGGGCATGCCTCCCACCACCACATACTGATGGAACAGATCGAACAAGCGGTCATACAGGTAGCCGGGGAGCTCCCCCTCATCCTTTAGACGGTCTCTGAGCATGTCAAACACGCTGGCACCAACGCCATTTGCCCAGCAAAACTCCTCAAAGTCGAGCGGGCACATCTGGACCTGCTCGACATACCCCACCGGCAGGGAATCGATGCCCTCGAGCTCAACGCCAAGGAGCGATCCGGTAAGGATGTATCGAAAGTCGCCGCGCTGGACCAGATATTTGATAAACGTCACCACGTTGGGGCATCGCTGCACCTCGTCGATAACCACAACGGTCTTGTTCGCAACCATCGGCTGCGTTGCAGCAATAGACATGCGCATAAGCAGGTCATCCGCGCTTTTTGCCGCCAAAAACGAATCGCGCACGGACGCGTCGGCGATAAGGTCGAACGTCACGACATTTTCGAACGATTCGCTTGCAAAGACGTTGACCAAATATGACTTTCCCACCTGTCGGGCGCCCTTGACCAAAAGAGCCTTGTTAGGCGACGAGGCAAGCCAAGATTCAAACTGTGCTTTCGCTTTTCTCTGCAGCATAAGCGTACCCCTTATTACGTGCTGTTTTAGCACTAGGATACACTTTTCCGTGGTTGCTAGGTGCTCATTTCGACACTTTTTCGAGGTTTTAAAGTGTGTATCACGACACTTTTCCGTACTTTTACACGGGATATTTCGACATTTTTTCGAATTTAAGCCTAACAGCAGCCGGCGAAATCAAGCGCCGCCCGCGCGTCATTTCGCAAGCGCGCTTGATTTGTGTCCGCGCGCGCTGATAGACTCCACCGTGCCTGCAAGGAGCGGGCACGTTTTATCCAGAGTCGGGGTAGAGAGTTGGCTCCACGATCCCGACGCCAACCGGCCAAGAGGCACGGTGGCCCTGCCAACATCGATGAAAGGAGTCCGTATGGACAATTTCTCCGTGCGCAGTGAGCGCAACTTCCACAACCTGGTAGCCAAGCCAAAACGAATGCATCTTCTGGACGAGCCGAGCGGCTATGCCTCGGCCATGGTCAAGAGCAGTCTCTCCCATCAGATGCGCTTTACGGTGCAGGCGCTCGAGGAAGAGCTCTGCGTTGCCGGAGACCCTCACGTACTGCAGATCAAGTTGCTCGGAAATGACTCGCGTGAGCCGTCCAGCTGGAAGCTCTTCGCCGACGGCGCGTGCGTTGCAGACGGATCGGGCGCCTTTGCCCGCGAGTGCTTCTGCGAGGGCGCCGAGGTGTTCCTGGACCCGTGCCGCGACGCCGTCGACGCCGCTGAACTGCGCCAGTGGGGCCAGAGGGAGTACGAGCTGTTGAGTGCGGCGCGTGGGATTGCGGGAGTTTAGGTGGGCAGATAAGCCATCGGCAATTCCGAGATAGCAAGGGCCGAGAATTAGATTCCCGGCCCTTGCCTAGCACTGCTTTATAAGATCGAGCACCGCGGGAATGTCATCGGCATTCCGAAGTGCGACATAGGTCGGTAGACCCGGGCCAAATCCGCCCTGTGAGCGCTTGTCCTGACACAGGCCCTCTGGATCCGTCAGATCGTCAACGCTCTTTGCCAGGCCAACGGCAATCCAGCCACCATTGCTGGTCCTGCCTTCTAGCACGGCGTGCAATTTTCGCTTGCCCGACCTGAAGCCCACATAGTACTTGGCTATATAGGACTCCCACGAAGGGTTACCACTCAGAACGGACTCGCACACCTCATCGAAAAGCCTCTGGTTGAGTCCGCCTTCGGCAAAAGTTGGGTGATTCTCCTGCAGAGTCCAGATAGGCGCCTCGTCAGACTCCCCACGAGAGGGGCGATACTTGTCGACGACATCTGCCGGAAGGTCGGGATATTTCCATATCTCACACGCCTCTTTCGCCAACTCGTTAGCGCGCCGTCTAATCTCTTCCTCGCCCCATTTTTCATGCGAGGCAATCGACTTGTTTAGGTAGAGTGGGCTGCACATAAGTCCCACGTTCGGAAGATTGAGCTTGTCCGAGAACGACCGGTTTGAGTACTCCTGGTTGTAGCCCGTCAGCGTTAGATTTCCCAAGTTGTTGCACAACCTGTCGTGGATGTCTTCCCAGTTCTCACCAAGCGATTCCTTCCAGTCGTGTTCATCATCGATCGTCTGGGGCATGACGTGCTCAATCTGGTAATCGTCAGCCGAGATGGGCTCCTTCGGGTGGTGCCAGTTCTCAATGCGCTCCAGGTAATAGCGCTTTTTGGAGAAGCGGTTGTAGCAGTCACGCGTCTTAAACTCCTCGACAAAATGCTCGTCTGTTGGGAAGTACGCGGTCATACCGCTGCTGTGGATAAGGAGCATCGCCGTAACGTACTCCTCTATATCGTCCTGTTGCTCAAGGTTGCGATACATGCCGGCAAAGAAATTATTTAGACCCGTGGTAAGCCTGCCGCAAACCGCCCGTCTGAACAGAAACGACTCGATAGTCTCGCAGATACGTAAAAACGTATTGCGGTCAATCCTGCCTCCTTCATAAACCGAGTAAAGCAGCATCAGCAAAGGTCTAACCGGCTTCACATAAAGATAGGCAATTCTACCGAACACTCGGCGCAGACCCCCGTCTTTCTCCTTGCCAAGGAATAACCTGGCATATCTTTGCGCATATTCGCGGAGTTCCTTCAGCAGACCCTCGGTATCTCCATCGTAGTCATCAGCGAAATAGCGTTTGAACTCGTGGTAGGCCTCGTTTTCCTTCGGCATCCTATTGGGAACCTTGAGCCACAGCCAGTACCAGATAAATGCATTGAACTCTTCTTCGCCGCCTTTACCGAACAAACGCTCGAGCGGATGCCAGTAACCCTCGTAAAGCTTGGTCTGCTCGTCGTTGGGAAGCGACATAAGAACGTAGTTACGAATGAGGTCAATAGGCGTGAGCGGCTTGCCCTTGGAGTTCATGGACTCAAATATGAGCTGGGCATTATCAACGCCAGCGGTGAGCTTAGTGTCGATGACCTGCACGCGGTTTAGCCCCGCCCAAAGCCTTGCTGGGTCGAATGATTTCCCGTGCATCTTTTCACGGAAGAACGCATGGTTCTCGACAATGCGATCCGATTTCTCATCTGGCACAGGAGACCCAGACACAATGGAGAACAGCGTCTCTTTATCGTCCTGCGAGAGCACCAGCTTGTAGCGCGCCAGACCGTTGTAGTCATCATCGTTAAAGAGGTAGTTCTTCCGCAGCGCTGAGATCTTGAGATCGCCAAGGAAACCGGCCTTGTCGGGGTTGCTCTCCAAATAGTCAGCCAAGGCAGAGATCATCAACGAAAACGTCGTCATGCGCTGCTGTCCGTCAATCAGAAGCACGCGCGAAATGCTCGTGGCAGAGCTCTCGGACTCGGGGATATAGAGCATCGACCCCACGAAGTGCGATACGCCATCACGACCCGCTCGCATGACGTCATCCCAAAGCACCTCGCACTCTTTTACACTCCACGAGTAAACTCGCTGGTACACGGGAATGACGAACTGCATCTTCGCCACGCCCATAAGGTCGAGCAGATTTGCCTCGGTTGCTTTCATTTGCGCTTGCTCCCCTTTTCTTGTTTACGCCGTTTGCAGTCAGTCCTCCACTGAGCGGAGGGCGCTAAAGACGAGAGCATCGAAGCACTGAAGCAACCGGGATGCTCATATCGTTAGATTCTACAACGAAAGCAAACACTTACGCCGTCATGGTGGCGCGCGATCGCTGCACGCCACTCCCCAAAATCATACGATGTCAAAAGACTGACACTTGTGTATGCCTTTTGACATTGCCACAGTCTTACGGGCTTCTTGTCTCATATGCCAAGAGCGGATATCTAGATCGCTGCCTCTCCCGCCCAAAGGGGCTCGACAAGAACTGATCGAAGGGCAAATCAGACATCGAGCAAGTCGCCGACCTGCACTCAGCCTCGACAAGTGGCATCGAACACAAGCTCACCGGCATAAAGCTTGCGTTAAAAACAAAAGGGCATGTAACATAAATGGTTGGAAGTTAGTAAATTACCGGTTGGCAAAGTAAGAACCGGGCTATCAAGTTCCAACCATTTATTTTACAAATGGTATTAGCACAACTCCAACCACATATTTAACGAACGGGCCGTTGGATTAGCGATCTAAAATCCGTCACGCCTCTGCGGTCTATCCCCGACTTGATGGTCCTTTCGCAATCCCGCTCGGGATCTTCTTCGAGGAAAGACACAACGCCCTTGGCCATGAGGGAGACGAGGCCTTCGAGCTTGATGACGCAATCGTATGCGCACCCCTTCAGGTTCTCCGTACCCGCCCCGGTATGGCCATAGCTCGCGACGATCCCATGAGCGTCGCCGTGAACGCATACCCCGATAACCTTATAAGGACTATAATCCTCCCCTCTGCCTTCGATGACTGATGATCCCGCATGGATAACGGCGCAACGCAGTTGATAGAGGTCTGAAGCTGTGAATATACCTCGCGCCTCTATAACGTCGAACTCCTCGCTTATCTCACTTTGACTCTTCTCGTCTTTTCGCTCTGCCGCCATCTTTTCGCCGGTATTGGGAAGCTCCAGGTATTTAACGCACCAGTCGATGTATCGCATGCCGACGGCTTTTGCGCAGACGTCCGGTATGGTCACGACGAGGTTCAGTGCCGCGAGGAGAAGCCCCGCATCGAAGGCCTTCTCGCATTCCTCCACGAGCCTGCTTGGTGTGCGATGGATTACGGTCGGAAAGCCGTATTCGTTGGCATCGCATTTCAGGCCGCCTGAAGGCCTTGGCTCCCAGGCTGCAATTTCGTCGAGCCTCGAATTCACAGCATCTCTCCCGTCGTTGCGTCGACCTCCACTCCCGACCTCGGGTCTATGAACTCATCGACGGCCTCGTCCTCGCGGTCGGGCTCGGTCACGAAGAGCGGACCGGGTGCATCGATGCGAGGGCCGATCGTGAGCCCGTTGCTCGCGATGATGCGGTCGAGGTTCTGCCTGCGGTAGAGGGTCCTTGCCCGGAGCGTCTCGAACGAGTATCCGCGCCCTCTCATGTCCGTCTCGTTTATGAGCCGGTTCGCGCACTCGGTGTAGCCGTTCGAGATACGGCTGGGGCATTCCCAGTAGTTGAAGATGAACTCGCGGTGATTCTGAACGGTCCGAGCAAGGGCTCTGAACGGATCGAACTCCCTGCCATCGGGAATTTCCCGAATCCAGGCGTCGAACGCCGCCTCAGCCTCCTCGCGTGAGGACGGATGGTCGTCGTAAATGCCGAAGAAGTCCTCCTTGAGGTCGTACGCGGTCATCAGCGTCGAGTAGGAGGAGTCTTCCCGTAGCGCCCTTAGGGCCGACGCCTCGTAGAGGCTGAGGTCGCGCGTCCGCTTCCTAAGGACGTAGGCGAGGCCCTTCTTTAGCTCAAGGCGACCCTTCCTGTCGAGAGCTCCCTGGAGGCCCTTGCGGACCGCGTCCAAGGCCTCGTTGGCTCCCTTCACGACATGGAAGTGGCCGATGACCCATGTCGCGTTCGGGGTGTATTTGGCTATGCTCCTCCAGAACGGCCGGTACATGTCGCTCGAAACCCATCGTACGCGCTCGAGGCCCTCCAACGAGGAGAAATAGGCGTCGAGGTCGGACTGCGTCCTGCCGGGCACCATGTCGAAGACCGTCCTGTGCTCGAGATCAGTGATCACGGTCACCATGCCGACCCTCTTGAGGTTCTTCTCGTCTATGCCCAGGAACGCCGGCACTTTGAAGCGAAGCCTCGAGGCGTTCTCGCGGACGTAGTCCTCGAAGACGCTCTTCACGGTGACGTGCGAGAGCGGGTACTCCTCGGCGACCTCGCGGAAGGTGAGCCTGAGCGAGCGTTGGGCGATGTCGGCGTATGCCGCCTCCGTCATCCGGTGACTCTCGTCGATCCCGCCTATCGCCGGGCGCCACACGTAGCCGCACTCCGGGCATCGCATCCGCGGGAACCCTATCTCGAGCCTCGTCGGGATGCCCAGGTGTGGCGTCGACACAACGCCGACGGTCCTCGCGCCGTGGCTGTGCAGCGTCCCGCCGCACTCGGGACACGATGCGGGGACGGGCCCGCGGTATCTCAGGTCGAACTGCTGGAGCCTCCTACCGCAATCGACCTTGGTCGCGCTGCCGATGAGCTCGCAGTCCCGGACACCAAGCAGCTCCTCGACGTAGCCTGCCACGCCCATCTACTTTCCCCTCGAGAGGTAGGAGGCGAGCTCGGCGATGTCGTAGCGCTTCCCCTGCGAGATGAGGTCGTACACCTGGTCGGCCAGGGGCTCGATCGCCTGCGGGTCGTCGAGCGCCTGCTCGGCGAGGTCTCCAAGCTCGTTGCTCATCATCGACATGAGGGCCCTGATGACGATGTTGCGCAGGCGCCCGTCCGCGAGGACGGCCTCCTTCGTGTTGCTCGTGTTCGTGATCTGCGTGTTGGTCACGGGGTCTGCCGCCACGGCATCGGAGACCGCGTTGACGGCTCGGGCCTTCACGAGGGGGTCACCTTCGTCGCCCCACGTGCGGTTCAGCCTCTCCACGATCCTCGCCATAGTGTCGCGCTTGGGCGCGGTGCCTGAGCCGCCAGCGCCCATCGGCATGAGCTCGCCGCCTTCGACCCCCTCGGGGACCTTCTGGGCCGATATGCGGAAGTCCCGAAGCACGAGGCCGCGCACGTCGACGTCGTCGAGCGAGGTGCCCGCGATCCTGTGGCCGAGCAGCTTTGCGAAGCTGTAGAACACCTCGAGGTCGGGGTCGCCGAAGTCGAGCGCCTGGGACAGGAACGTGTAGGCGGAGCAGTACTTGGAGAGCTTCTTCCTGAAGGTCATCAGCTCCGCGACGCGTCCCGCCGCCTCGTCCGCGCTCCTCTTGGCCCTCTCCGTCCCCTCGGCCTCGCCGGCCGCCTCCGCCCGGTTGGCGCACTCCAGCCAAGTCTCGTAGGAGTCCCTGGCCGCCGCGAACCTCTCGCGGAAGATCTCGGCGGGCCCGGAGACGGCGGAATAGAGGGCGGTCCTGTAGGCATCGCTCTCCTCACCGGCTGCGAGGCCCTTGGACCTGTAGAGCGCCTCCTTGAACCCCTCGACGTCTCGCGTCGCGTACACGTCGGCCGCGTCGAGGGCGTCCTTCAGGTCGTAGACGATGTTCGGGTCCTGGGCCGTGCTCATCGTCGCGCCCTTGTCGTAGGTCTTGAAGGCGGCGAGAACCGTCTCGGGGTCGTTCACGAAGTCGACGACGAAGACCCCGTCCTTGCCGGAGCACGTCCTGTTGACGCGCGAGTAGGTCTGCACGATCTCGATGGCGTTGCCGAGCGGCTTGTCGACGTAGAGGGCGACTAGCTTCTTCTGGTCGAACCCGGTCTGGAACTTGTTGGCCACGATGAGCAGCCTGCTCTCAGGGCGGTCGAACGCCCTCTCGACCGGGCCCTGCCCGGTCGGGTTCATGTTGGCCTCGGTGTACTCGTATCCGCGCTCGATGAGGGCGAACGGGTTGTCCTCGAGGTACTCGTCCTCGGGCAGGACGCACCTGTCGCCCAGGACCTTCTGGGAGAAGGCGACGAGCGGCTCGCCGGGCACCTTGAAGCGCAGCTTCGGCTCGACCTTGGCGGGGTCGAGGTCCGGACGGGCGCGGAGGTACGCCTCTATCGCGTACTTGTAGCGCACGACCTCGGGACGCCCGGAGGTGACGATCATGGCCTTGGCCTCGCCGTTCAGGAGCGGAGCCACGTTGTCGACGAAGTGGTCGATGATCCACTTGGCCTTCTCCATGACGTTCGTCGGGTGGAGCGAGCGCCACTTGGCGATCTTCCTCCTGGCGCGGCGCTCGTCGACGAGTCTGCCGTCGGCGTCCTCGGACTCGTCCTCGATCCTCGTGAGGGTGCGCAGGGGCACGTATCCCGAGAGCGGGTCGATGATGTAGCCCTCCTCGATCGCCTGCCGCATCGGGTAGAGGTGGAAGCTGCCCATGACCGGATTGCCGTCCTCGTCCTCCTCGCCCGTGGGCGTGCCGAACAGGGTCTTTGTCTCGGCCTTTGGGGTCGCTGTGAACGCGAGGAAAGAGACGTTCGGCGGCATGAGGTTGCTCGCCTGCATCTGGGCGAAGTAGGCATCCATGACCGACCCGCCGTCGTCCGAGTCCTCATCGAAGTCGAGCATCCTCTCGAACTTCAGCTTGTCCGCCGCCGCGTTGAAGGCGGTCTTGAGGGACGCCGCCGAGCTGCCCTCCTGAGAGCTGTGCGCCTCGTCGACGATCACCGCGAATCCGGAGCCGTCAAGCTCGGGCAGCGCCGCGATGTCCGGCCACGCGTAAAGGAACGTCTGGATGGTGACCACGACGATCTCCCTCTTCTGCCGAAGGGCCTCGACGAGCTGGGAGCTCTTGGAGCCGTCGGCGACGGCGCTGCCCCTCTCGTCGCGGCCGACCATGACGACCTGACCGGTCACCTTGGAGAGCTGGGAGATGGTCTTCTTTATGTTCTGGTCAAGCGACAGCCTGTCGGTGACCACCACGACGCTGGAGAACATCTTCTCTCCGTCCGCGCGGCGGAGCCTCGCGAGGTCGTGCGCGGCCCAGGAGATGGTCTCGGTCTTGCCGGAGCCGGCCGAGTGCTCGATGAGGTAGCGGCGTCCCGCCCCATGCTCCCGCGCGTCGGCCAGGACCTTCCTCTCTGCGTCAAACTGGTGGTAGCGCGGGAAGATCTGGGTCGCCGTCTTGCGCCAGCGGCCCGTCGCGTCCTGCCTGTCCTCGACCTCCTCGAAGACGAAGCGGTCGAAGATGGACAGCCAGTTGTCTCGCTGGAGGATGGTGTCCCAGAGGTAGTGGGTCCTGTACTCGCCTTCGGGCGCGTCCGGGTTGCCGGCCCCGCCGTCGCGGCCCAGGTTGAACGGGAGGAAGCGGGGCTTCGCCGACCTGCTCGGGAAGGGGCCGAGGTTCGTGCACATCCAGACCTCGTCCTCGGAGACTGCGAAGTGGACCACGGCGCCCCTCTTGTACATGAGCAGCGAGTTCTTCCTGCCGCCGTCGGGCTCTATGGGCCTGCGCTCGTCGACGTACTCGTCGATGGCGTCACGCACGGTCTGGGTGAGCTCGGTCTTGACCTCGCCGGTGGCGACGGGGATGCCGTTGACGAACAGAGCGAAGTCGAGAGACTTGCTCCCGGCGGTCTGGTAGTGAACCTGGTGCATGAAGCGCAGGATGTTGGCGTCGTAGCGCTCCCTCGCCCCGGGCACGCGCTCGTCGTCCGGGTAGCCAGCCATGCACTCGATGGTCTGGTAACCGGCCACCTGGAATCCCTTGCGTAGCGTGAGAACGGTACCGTTTCTCTCCAGGCTCTTCACGAGCGCGCGGCGCAGCTGGTCCTCCCACCTCGCGCCCTTCTCTCGGCGCATCTTGTCGAGCTTCTCCGGCGCGGTGGCCTCGAGCCAGGCGACGAAGTCGTCGAACACGAGTGCGTCGTTCGGGTCGAACCCCGTATCGTCAGGTGAGAGGGCCCAGCCCGCGCCGCCGAGGGCAGCGACCTTTCGGGAGATGTAGCGCTCGAAGGCATCCTCCTGGTGAATCTTGCGGCGGCCGCTGTACTCGACGTCGCGGCGCTCATATGCACTGTCTATGTCGACTCTTGTCATGGCTATGCCTCCGTGCAGTCGATCTTGCCGGTGACGGCGTGGTGGATGACGGACTTGCGGTACTCGCCGAGCTTCTCGATGAGCTGCTCCTGGCGTGAGATTGCCTCGTCGATGGCCACGCAGCGCTCGTCGAGGTAGGCCGCTATCCTTTTTTGCTCTTCTAAAGGTGGTAAAGGAACGACGAAGTTGTTAAATGCGTTGGTTTGTAGTCGCATGCGCCCCTTGTCAGCAACTCCATTTGCTGAACCGAAAAACACCCGATTGAGGTAGCACATCTGGAAGAGGTAGAGGTAGTAACTCGGGTTGCTTACCGCAAGGTCACGGGCTGAAAACACTCGGTAGTCAGGACTTGTCACTCCTTCATAGCGAGATATATCCACCCAACCTGTTAAGAGGTCCATGTGGTTCATCGCAAAATCGCCAGGATGTACGAGTTGATAATGTGAGTATGTTTCAGCAAATTGCCCTTTTCCTGTGCTGAAATCTTTGGGCCTAATTCCATCTTGTGTAATCGACAGAACTGTCAATCCTTCAACCCCGGCAATTCGTTTTGTAATTTGAAATAGAGCTTTGAGCTTGGAGGTCTGCCAATTAGAGGGAATTTGATCTACCCACTTAATGTCGCTGTCTTTCATCTCTGCGGTTGGGTCGAGGCCCTTTGTCACAGCATGCGCGATGAGGGACTTCTTGTACTCCTTGAGCCTCTCTATGACCTTTTGGCGCTTCTTCACGTCATCGTCGATGGCCGCGCAGCGCTCGTCGAGGTAGGAGACGATACGGCGTTGGACATCACAAGGCGGGACTGTGACGTAGGTCTCGTGCAGGTTGCCTTGGTTAACGTGAAAAACTTTCACATCGATCAAGTCGCGCCGAATCTGCCAGCGCCACATGTCGGTAGAGAAAAGATATGCAAGGTACTTATTCTCAACCTCGTCAACCGGAGAGAGGAGCAGGGTATCGCCTCCGGGATTAACCGGCCGCTCAGAATCGTTGTATATGCAGTCTCCGCACCCGGCAAGGTCCTCTGATGTGCAGGCGAAGATAAAGGAACCTTTCTCGGAATATTTCAGCCCTTTTGGAACCATGCCCGTAGGGACGTGCTTTATGAGCTCTTCGTGGATACCGAATCTATTGTTTAACTTCGAATGCACTTGGGCGTAATTGACGACGGGAGCTCCTTCGTCAACTAAGTCAGCCCTAGTGACGGTCATTCCCTTGCTGCTCATAAAAAGCCTCGGCAACGGCACCATGTTCCAGCCGTCCGGCACCTCACCGAACCACTCAGCACTGTTTATCTCCCTTCTCGTCCTCATGCCAGGAACCCCCTCATGAGCGAGCCGAGGCCGTCCTCGAGCTCGAGAATCTCCTTCGCGATGACCTCGGGGGCACGGGGGCTCTCGTACTTGTAGAAGTACCTGTTGAACGAGATCGACGTGCCGACCACGCCCACCCCACCGTCGCCAAGCGGGTTGGCCGTGAGACCCGTCTTGTTGTCGAACTTGGGCTCGTCCCTTACCGACCCGTCCACCACGGCGTCGGGAGCGTAGGGCAGCACCTCGCTCGCCATGTAGTCGTCGATTTCCATGCCGATTGGAATGTTTTCCGTGTCCTTGAGCTCGGGGTCGAACACCGGGTTGCCCTTCGCATCGACCGCCGGCTCCGCGGAGGGGTCTTGCCGACCGAACACCTTGACGAGTGCCTCGACGAGCTTCGTCTTCTGTGGCTTGGGCTTCTCGATCGCTTTGTGAAGCTTCTCGGTCGCAGCCAGGACCTCGCTGTATGTGAGCGAGGCGCCCTCGTTCTTCTCAACCCAGGAGCGAATGGCGGCGCGGCTCGCGTCCGACAGCTTCTCCATGGGCTTGCTGAGGGTAAAGAGGGCATCCAGCCCATCGGCCGAGGGCTCAATGACAACGCGCAGCGGGCGCTGCGTGGTCACCTTGCGGTACATGAAGTCCTCGACGGGAACGATGACCGACCTGCCGTGGTCGTGCCCGTCTACGTAGGTGCGCACGATCCACGCGGCCTGGTCCTCGCCGACCTCGTAGCGCTTGTTCCCCTGGCTCTTGCGCAGGGCGGTCTTCTCCTCCGAGGCGTCGATGAGCTGCACGTACCCCTTGCGGTTCTCCGGCTTGTGGTTGTTGAGCACCCAGATGTAGGTTGCGATGCCCGTGCGGTAGAAGATCTCGGTCGGCAGCTTCACGATGCAGTCAACGAGGTCCTCGCTGAACAGCCAGCGGCGGATGCCCGATGGCCCGCTGCCGGCATCCCCGTTGAACAGCGGGGAACCCGAGAGCACGATGGCCGCCTTGCCGCCGCCTTCCTCGGGCGGCGCCATCTTCGCCGCGACGTTCTGCATGAAGAGCATGCTGCCGTCGTCAATGTCGGGCTTGCCGGCGCCGAACCTGCCCTCGAAGCCGCGTCCCATCTCCTCGAGGACGACGTCCTTCTCCTTCTTCCACTCCTTGCCGTAGGGCGGGTTCGTGAGCTGGTAGTTGAAGGTGCGTCCCTCGAACCTGTCGTCGTCGAGGGTGTCGCCGAGCATGATGCCGGCCGACAGGTCGGTCATCTGGTCGAGCACGTCTCCCGAGCCCCCGGCGATGTTGCGCAGCATAAGGGCTGCCTTGCCCATGGCCCATGTCGCGTCCTCGAGCTCCTGGCCGTAGGGGACGATCTTGGTTGGGCTGCTGAAGTGCCCTTTGTCGTGCCACTCGTCGAGCTGGTCGAGCGCGTCGCAGATGAAGCCGCAGGTGCCGCAGCTGCCGTCGTAGAGCGTGCGGATGTCGCCGTTGTCGGCGTTGAGCAGCGTGTCCTCGTTTGCGAAGAGCAGCGCGGTTGCGAGGCGGGCGACGTCCTTGGGCGTCATGAAGTCCTCGGCGTCCTGCGAGATCTCCTCGCCGTATCGCTGGATGAGGTGCTCGTAGATGTCGGTCATCATGCGGTCGGAGACCGTCTCGGGCCCGAGGTCGAAGCCCGAGAAGCGTGTGCACACCTCGTAGAGCATGCCCTTCTCGTCGAGCTTCTCGCAGGTCTGCCGCATCTCGAAGCGCTGCAGGACCTCGCGGGCGTTCGCGGAGAAGCCGTTGATGTAGGCCATGAGGGCGTCGCAGGTCTTCGTCGCCCCGAGGTTGGAGAGTGTGAAGCTCGTGACGTTGTAGAAGCAGTGGCCGGAGAGGGCGCAGTACTTCGGGTCGTCGTCGTCCCAGACCCCCTTGGCGGCCTGTCTGCTCACGGCCGCCCGCGTCGGCTCGAGGGCGCACTCGAAGCGCCTCAGCACGGCGAATGGGAGGATGAGCTTGTTGTAGTCGGCGGGGCGAATGACATCACGCACGTAGTTCGCGATGCTCCATATCTCGTTCACGTAGTCGAACGCGGTCTTATCGGCCATGGTTGGACCTCTCTGCGAAAAATAGAATTCCAACCATGTATTTTACAACCGAAAGCCATGATTTGAGCTTTCGGCCAACCAATAGTTTAACAAATCTGGTAAGTGGTATCACCAATCACTGATTTATTGACCCAACCAGTAATTTTACATACCCAAACAAAATAAACCCCGGCGACTCATATCAGAGGCCATTCCCGGGGCATCAATATGCAGTGTACCTATTCATCACCCGATGCCGGCAAGCTGTTGAGCGGCTCACCCTCACCGGCGGCACCAAGGTGCTTCTGTATCTTCTCGATCCGCTTAAGGGTTGAAGTCAAATACCCAAGACCCCTCTTCAACTGCTTAAGCAACCTGCTATCCCTGCGGTCCCCCTTTCCATTCTCCTTCTCTACATCTTCCTCAACACCAGCGATGCTGCGTTGCACGGCCTCGGCCGCTTTCCGAACCAAAATGGCCCCTTCATGCGGGCAGCGGTCAGTTGCCACATCAAGAAAAGCAAGGAGCCTCGAACATTCGACGAGCACGAACTGCGCGTAGTTCTCCCCCATCGATGCCGCCAAGGCAACGCCGCCGGAACCCAATAGACCAAGCGCGGCGCCGCCGCCCGTAATCAAAGCAGTGCCACCGGCCATACCCATGCCGCCGGCGGCCAAGGCCCCACCGCCGGCTGCAGCAAGGCTCGCATTGACAAGCGCAGCCCCGTGAAGACCGACAAACGAGCCTCCAAAGATACCGACAGCAATATCCGGAGCCAATGCCGCGGCCACTCCTCCTGTGCCCAGGGCCGTCGCCACGGCAATAGCGCCACCCACCAAGGCCTTTGGCAATGTGCCTGAAAGCTCACGGATATGCGCCCCGCATTGCTTCTCTAGGGAACGTATGGCGTCCAGATCAACCGCGTCTTGTCTCCTGGGAAATTCATCTTTAACCCAAGACCCACTCTCCTTCAAACCTTTGTATTCCTTCTTCTCTTCATCTCCCAGCTGCGAATAGGGGCAAAACTCAACTAACTCCTGTGCAACCAGCAGGGCGCGCACCTTACCGCCTCGCTGCCGCGAAATAGCCTCAAGGGCTCCGTACGCATCTTCCTCGCTCAAAAAGTAGCTGTCTGCATCTATGCCTGGGCCATCCGCGACCGAATCCCGCCACGCGCGAGCCCAGCTCCTCTTTTGCCCTTTGCGCACTTCGTTCTTCTCGTTCCCGCAGTCGTAGTTGATGGCGGCAAGCTTCAGCGAAAAGGCAATCCTCGTCGTTTCTCTATCTAGGCTATAAAAGTGGAATCCATCGAAGATATCCTGGCGGCGTCTGGCGCGCTCAGCCCAAGCCTCGGACATTTCCTCCGCCATATAGTCCCAGTCGGCATGGAGGGCAAACGCAAGGCGTCCAACCCCAACGTAGTTTATTCGCAAGAAGAACTTCTGGGCGAAAACAACCTTGTTCCCCTCGCATTCGATACCCGCCCTGACCGCCGCCGTCGCCAGATTCGCCAAAACAAACGAAGTGCTCGAAACCGTGACCATGCGAGTGAGGGCCTTGCTGTTGTAGGGCATGAAATGCGAAGCCTTGAGCTTGCGCAAGCCGGAAACCTTGCTCACTTCGCAACGTTCTAGCTCGGCCTTGAGCCTTGAAAGCATGTAGAGACAACGAACGATAACCTCGTTGGCCACGACTGCTGGCACCTGGCTTAAAGCCTGATCGAGAAGACCGACTTCCGTCCGAAGGTCGAAGCGAATGGGCTTGCCGTCCTCGGTTTTGAACGCCGTTCCGTTAAACAGCTTTGAGATCCATTGCTGAATGCGAATATCCTCGCCCTTATAGGCAATCTGCATGTCTTGAAAAACAGGCAGGGAGGAGAGCTCCTTTAGCAGGGACAGCACGACGCCGGGAATGCCCGTCCCCTTACCGGGGTTTGAACTAGACCCCGCCATGTCGCTCACGAGATGCATTGCCCAGAACAGAGTGCCAAACGCGATCTTCTCTGGAACGTTCCTGCCTACAAGAGGGCAGTCGGGATCGAAGGCGGCGGCAGGCAGGTCAAAGGCGACAAACCGGCCGGCCGTATCGGTACCATAGCCTTTGCACGTGAATTGCGAGAGGATCGAACACGCAAGGCCAACCAAGCTCGGGTGGTGCGAGAAATCCCGCAGATGATGTTGGAGCCCGCCGCCAAACTCGGCAGTCAGCTTGTCCGCGGCAAGAGGAAACTCTTTCTCTAGAAAGCGAATAGCGTCTTCTAGAGTTGCATCCGCCTTTGTCATACCCGCAGACCTGGCAATCGTAAGAACGAATTTACCAACCTTCTCGTCGCCCCACTCTTTGGCACCCTCTAGGTTGAAGTCTTTCTGCCAAAGAATATTCAACGCGCCCGTGAGGAGCCCGCTAACGGCCGCAAGTTCATAGTCGAGCTTCATAGCTTTTTCAGCCCGAGGGTCAAAATCAAAGAGGATCTCCTCCCCATCGGGAGCGTCCTTAAAACCAACCAGCACGGCGCTACCGTTCAGCGGCACAGATGTAACTTTGGGCAGTTGAGGCATGGCGTAAACTATCTCGCCGCCACTAAAAACAAGTTCGTCTGCCATACCGGCTTCCTCCTGCAAATGCGTAAAATTAGATTGCTCTACGCTGCCAAATCCCTCTCGTAGAAGTACTCAATAATCTCGATGATGCAGTTGCTAAGAACCTCGTCGGGACAGTTCGCCTCTGGCAGCCTGTATGCCTCATTGTGCACGATAACGCGCGCAGCGTCACGGGTCTATGCCTGCCCATCCAGCGAATCATGTTAGCAAGCCGTTCTCCGATAGTAGAAGTCATCTCGATGTCCACGCTCTTGACCTGCTTGGTCTCAGCGGGTGTCGGCGTGTCCTTGAGTAGGATCCCAAACACAGCCATCTGCTGCTGATCCTAGAATCCTTCGCGCAACCATTCCTTCTGTTTGTCCCCAAATGAGCCACCTACCTCCCCTCCGCCTTCAGCTTTAGCAGCAGGTCGCCCAGTTCGGGGCACTTGCTGGAGAGGCGCGTCTGGGCTCGCTCGCCCATCCCCCATCGCTGGCGGACCTCCTGGGCGCATGGACTCACGTGATAGTCCCCATCCATCACCTGCTTGAGCAATTTGGCGGTCACGCGCGCATCGGCGAGGGCGCTGTGGGCGTGGCCTGTCGACTCGTCGAACTCGATGCCAAACCACGTCGCTGCGTCACTCAAAGAGACGCACCCGTGGCTGCTCATGTCCATGATCGAGGTGTAAAACGCCTGCAGGTCGGCCCAGTCCGTAGGAAATGCGGAAAGATCGACGTGCTTTGCTTGGCACTCGATCAAAAGCTGTCGACGATCCGCCCCGCTCCAACAGACCACCTGGGCGGAGTAGCGCCCGATCAAATCGCTGAGCCTTTTGATCACCATGTAGAGCGGATCGGCCATCGCGGTGCCCACGGCCGATATCCCTGTGAGCTCGCGGACGGGGAACGCAACGCCTTCGGTAAATTCCGTCTGTACAAACTGCGAGAACTCGCCCATAACGTTGCCGTGGTAATCGAGCTTGACGGCGCCGGCCTCGATAATCTCATTGCACAGTCCACGGCGCTGACGCTGCTTTGGCACCGGCGCAAACTCAAAGTCCAGCACGATCTGGCGCGCAAAGTTCGTCGTATCGATAGCCGAGACACCCGGCATCTTTTCAGCTGACACGGTTAGGGCCTTTCTCCGCCAACTGCCGCTTGCTACATAAACGGCTACATTGCCGTAAGGATAGGCGCCCGCGCGGACATGAAAGCGGGACGCAATGCTATGCGCCAGGCGTACGCCATGCAGACGACCCCAAGAGAGTCGCCCGCTCTATTCAAATGCATGAAAAATTTAGGCCCGGTGACTTGAATCAGCGGTCATCCCGGGCCCATCAGAGCTCACAGAGCTCTTGCTTGCTTTGATCTCGCTTTTCACAGCGTTTGTCGGGCTTTCCGAGGCACTCAAGCGGCGTTCGAAGCATAACAAGTCGCTACAATTAAGGCTTTGACCCCTTGACCAAGCAACGGCGCTGCCCAGCTTTCCACCACTTGGGCTGCCGTCGACCTTATTCTAGCCACGGACGTTGGGTTTAACAAATGGATTTTCGGTAACGAGGCCTCGGCAACCGCCGCTGCGCCCTCACATCTCGGCAAACGAGATCAGCTTGACGTCTCCCCTACTCTCCGCGGCATCCCGACATCCCTGCGTAAAGCCACGTTTTGAGAAGAGTGCATAGCTTTTTCGCTGCCGTCTAAAGAGTTCGCTTCGGTGCACGGGCTTTTGCAGCACGTCTTCGCCCACGGGCTCATTGCGCCATTTGCACTCCGCAAACAGCGCAGCGCCCTCGTCATCGTCTTTACGTTGCTCGCGGGGATTCCCGTAGAGCTCGTAATCTCCGAGATCTTCGAGCGCCCCTGAGCAATTGCTTGCACGGTCGCATCATATTGCTCGGGATTGCGACACTCTTGCAACAGCAGGTTGCTCGGCTCCTCAAAGAGATAGCCCGTAGGAGTAAGAAAAAGACGTTTGATGTTGTCCTTGAGCGGTGCGACAGAATCGGATTTCTCGATATATGCGGGAATGCCGCCCATCATGCCATGGCAAACCGCAGCGTCTTCGCGACTCATGTCCCGCCAAAGGCCAAGGGTTGTCGGAGGGTCGAACGTTATAGCTACCTATAATATAGCCAGCTATAACGTCATTCGACGACCGGCGCAGACGCCCGCGCGGACACGAAATGCGCTGCGGTGCCATTGGGGATTATGGGATGCGCTTTCCGCTCGAGGCCTCAACCGGAAACGGCATCCCGTTCTGAACGTCGAATCCGGGACGCAGTTTCCGTTTGGGGACCGTTCCGGAAAATGTATCCCGTTCTGGAGCCAAATACTGGGTCGTAGTTTCCGCCAAGCATGCCATCCGGAAAGCGCGTCCCGTTCTGAGCCTGAATTCTGGGATGAACTTTCCACTGAAGCATCTACTGGAAAATGCATCCCGTTCCGAGGCTTAATTCTGGGATGCACTTTCCGCGGAGAGACTACCGTTTTTCGAAAAAGTACACGTCCCGAAACTTACCAAGACTTCATATCCAGCCACCGTTCACGGTCGCCGATTACCGCCCACCGATTCAAACAAGAAATATGTCGCCAAAAGCAGGTCATCTACCTGCATGGTTAGATTTTGGTCAGCTGAGCGGCAAGTTCCAGCTGATACGTTTTTGCTACCAAAAAGGAGGCGGTAGCTCATGACCCATTGCAATGACCAGCTCATCGACCAACTGCTCACTCAAGCCGAACAAGAGGGGCGCTGTCTGATTCCCCCGAGCACCGCGATCCGAAAAGCGCTCCTTCGGCGCACCGGCGGCACGGTTGTCTCGCCCATGCCGGGGTTGTTTGCGCGAAAAACGCGCTGGGATGAACTCAACCGAGCGCAACGCCATTGCGAGATTATCCGCGCCCTTGCGATCATCCATCCCGATTGGACGTTCTGCTCGTTTTCGGCAGCTTGCCTGCTGGGGCTCGAGGTCTCGTGGCGACACCTGAACGTCGTGCATGTTTGCAGCTCGACAAAGCCGTCGGCTCGTCCGGGCGCACATATTCAGCGACACCAGATTGAGCCGGCCGGAGCAATACGCAGAGCCGGCGTATCGGTAACGCCGCCCATCCAAACGGCCACAGATTGCCTGCTGCAAACTGGTTTTGCCGACGGCATGCCCATTGCCGATTCGGCGATCTCAAAGCTCGGCCTTGCGCCGGAACAGCTGATGGAGGCCGTTGAGCAACGAGCGACTGCCCGCAATGGTCACGCGATTCGCACCGCCCTCACAACGCTTCGATATGCCGACGCCCGCGCCGAGAGCGGCGGGGAATCGGTCGCCCGAGCCGTCATGATCGAGACGGGCTTTGCGCCCGACTGGCTTCAATACGAGCTGACGGACCCCTTCGATTCGGCCAAGCCCATACGAACGGACTTTGCCTGGGAGCGCCAGGCGCGGGAACTCACGCTGGGCGAGCTCGACGGGCTCATCAAATATACCGACCAGACCATGCTGGCCGGACGCACCACCGCCGAGGCGCTCGTTGCCGAACGACAGCGCGAGGCGCACCTATCGCTCTACGGCCATCCGCTCATCCGCTTTACCATGATCGAAGTCCGTTCGGCAGGCATGCTCGCGAAAAAGCTGCAGACGGCAGGCATCCGCCAGACCGCTCTGCCAGCATGGCTTAACGACGTGGAGCTGTAGGGGCCGCTGAACGGCGACTCGCTGCGTCGCATCTTGCCAATCTGGGACATGCTTTCCCAGCAGCCACGCTGGCGGAAAGCGCGTCCCAGTCTGGACGCTCAAAACGGGATGCACTTTCCGGATGGTAGGCCTAACGGAAAGCGTGTCCCAGAATGAACGCTCAAACTGGGATGCAGTTTCCAAGTGAACGACAACCGGAAAGTGTGTCCCATTCCAGGCGCGGATTCCGGGATGCACTTTCCGTTTGAAGCTCCAACCGGAAAGCGCATCCCGTTCTGAGCGCCAATTCCGGGATGCTGCCTCCACTCCAAACAAAAGGCCCCGGCTCGCGATGGAGCTGGGGCCAAAGGCGCAGCATATACAGTTGATGTTGAGCGCGAACAGCCCGTCAGCAATGGGCGTCCGCGTTCTACCCTACCCGCGGTGACGAGCGCGGCTGTACGGCGTATCCACCATGGGCAGATTTGGACGCAGCTTGCCGTCAAACGCGCGGTAGGCATTCTGCACGGCGGGCGCCGTGGGGATCGTTGCGATCTCGCCGATGCCCTTGCCGCCGTATGCCACGGGCAGCAGTTCGTCCTTCTCCACGTAGATGGCGTGGATATCCGGAATCTCGGGCGCACGGAACAGCCCGAGCGTGCCGTACCTTGCCTGGGGTACGCAGTCCTTAAGCGGCCAGTCCTCGGTGAGCGCATAGCCCATACCCATGAGCACGCCGCCTTCAATCTGACCTTGGATCGAGATGGGGTTGACCACCTTGCCGGAATCGTGCGCGGCATAGACCTCGCTCACGCGGCCGTCATCGTCCAGAATGACCACGTGCGTGGCAAAGCCGTAGCAGATGTGGCTCTTGGGATTGGGGACGTCGGCGCCCAGTTTGTCGGTCGGCTCCAGATACACGTAGCCAAACTCGCATCCCTCGAGCGCCTTGATGGCGGCCGTGGGATCCTGAGGATGCATACCCTGGCCGGCGACGAGTTCCTGTGTGCGCAGCTGGTAGGCGCGGCCGTCGTCGTACTCGATCTTGACGCCGTCGCCATGCGCGCTCACGGGAGCATCGGGCGCGGGCTTGCCGGCCTCGATGCCGACCATGGCATCGCGCAGCAGGAAGGCGGCGCCGCGCACGGCCTCGCCGGTCACGACCGTCTGACGCGAGCCAGACGTGGTGCCGGAGTCGGGAGCGTTCTCGGTGGAGCACTCGCCGTTGGCAATGCAGTGAAGCGGCAAACCGCATGCCTCGGCAACGTCCTGCAAAAAGACGGTGTTACAGCCCTGGCCGATGTCGGACGTGGCGGCATAGACCACGGCCACGCCGTTCTCGACGCGAATCTTGCAGCGGCCGGCATCGGGCAGGCCCACGCCCACGCCGGCGTTCTTCATGGCGCAGGCGATACCGGCGTGTCCGGGATGCGCATAGTAGGCATCTTTGACCTCGAGCAGCGTCTCCTTAAGCGCCGTGGAGCAGTCGGCAATCTGGCCGTTGGGCAAAACCTCGCCCGGCTCGATGGCGTTTCTATAACGAATCTCCCACGGGTCCAGACCGACCTTCTCGGCCAGCAGGTCGATCAGGCTCTCGAGCGCAAACTCGGACTGGCACACGCCAAAGCCGCGGTACGCGCCGGCGGGCGGGTTGTTGGTGTAGTAGCCAAAGCCGCGGATGTCGGTGTTCTGGTACTTGTAGGGGCCGACGGCATGCGTGCAGGCGCGCTCGAGCACCGGGCCGCACAGCGACGCGTAGGCGCCGGTGTCAAAGTTGATCTCGCAGTCCAGACCGGTAAAGTTGCCTTCGGCGTCGCAACCCAGCGTAAAGGTGCCGTCCATGGCATGGCGCTTGGGATGGAACGCGAGCGACTCGGCACGCGTGAGCTTGCACTTCACAGGACGCTGGAGCTTATAGGCAGCAAGCGCGGCCAGGTGCTGGACCGAAACGTCCTCCTTACCGCCAAAGCCGCCACCCACGAGCATGGTCTCGACGACCACACGCTCGGGTTCGCTATCCCAGCCAAACATGTGGGCGCACTCTTTGCGCGTATCGTAGGCACCCTGGTCGGTCGACTGCACCTTGACGCCGTTCTTGTACGGGAAGGCGACGGCGCACTCGGGCTCCAAGAAGGCATGCTCGGTAAAGGGCGTGGTAAAGCGCTGCGTCACGGTGAACGCGCTCTCTGCCAGCGCCTTGGCGGCGTCGCCGCGCGTCACGTGACGGCTCTGGCACACGTTGTCCTTGAGCTCCACCGTGTTGCCAAAGGCAAAGAAACTGTCGTGCAGGCGCGGGGCGTCGGCAGCCCTGGCCTCGACAATGTTACGCACGGGCTCCAGCGGCTCGTAATCGATCTTTACGAGCTTCTTGGCCTTCTCGAGCGTCGCCTCGTCCTCGGCAACCACCAGCACAATGGCATCGCCCACGCAGCGGGTGATATCGCCCTGGGCGATCATGACGTCCCAATCCTGGATAAGGTGGCCGACCTGGTTGACCGGCACATCCTCGGCGCGCAGGATGCCCACCACACCGGGCAGGACCTCGGCCTTGGAGGTGTCGATGGAAAGCACACGGGCGCGCGGATACTTGGAGCGCACGGCGCTGGCATAGGTCAGGCCCGGCTGATCGAGCTCGTCGATGTCATCGGGGTACTTGCCCTCGCCGAGCACCTTCTTGCGCACGTCGATACGGAAGGCGCGCTTGCCCACGCCGTAGTCGTCGCCGCGCTCCAGGTCCTCGTCGATCTGCTTTTCGCCGCGGAGCACCGCAGCGGCCAGCGAAATGCCCTCAATAATCTTCTTGTAGCCGGTGCAGCGGCAGACGTTGCCGCGGATGGCGTACTTGATCTGCTCCTCGGTGGGCTCGGGGTCCTCGGCGATCAGCGCCGCGCCTGCCATGACCATACCGGGGATGCAAAAACCGCACTGCACGGCGCCCACGGCGCCAAAGGCGTACACAAAGGCCTCGCGCACGTCCTCGGGCAGGCCCTCGACAGTCACGATGTTGCGGCCGGCGGCAAGGGCGGTGGTCAGCACGCAGGCCTTGACGGCCGCACCGTCCACATGAATGGTGCAGGTGCCGCAAGCACCCTCGGAGCAGCCGTCCTTGGCGGAATGGATGTGCAGGTCGTCGCGCAGGTAGCGCAGCAGCGGTTTGTTTTGGGTCGTCGTGTGCTCGACGCCGTTAACGGTAAAAGTGAATTCCTGTGCCATGGTGATTCCCTTCTACACGCCGGCGGCGATGCCGGTGCGGTCGTGGATGGCGCCATGCGGGCAAACGACGGCGCACATGCCGCACGACAGGCAGTCCGCACCGTCGATGTGGGCACAGTTGTCCTCGATGCGGATAGCGCCGGCAGGGCATTTTTTGGCGCACATGCCGCAACCGATGCAGCTCGTGTCGCAAATCTTGCGGGCGATGGCGCCCTTATCGGTGTTGTTGCAGCGCACCAGGATGTTCTGGTAGCCGGGAACAAAGGCAATCACGCGCTGCGGGCACGCCATGCCGCACAGGCCACAGCCCGTGCACTTGGAGCGGTCCACGCGGGCGATGCCATCAATCAGTGCAATGGCGCCGTGGGGACAGGCCGTGACACAGGCGCCACAGCCAATGCAGCCTTCGCTGCAGCGGGCGTCGCCGCCTGCGGAGGCGCAACCGCTTCCGCAGGCAACGTAGGCCACGTTATGTTGAATGGATTTGGCCATAAGAGACTCGCCTATTTCTTAAGGAGATACGGATAGCTGTCGCGCACGGCCTTGATGGTCAGGCGGACGGCCTCGGGCAGACCGGTGTTGACGGCATCGACCGAGACGGTGCGGACCGTGCCGGCGACGCGGACCTTAAAGTGGTCCTCGTCCACTGCCAGGAAGCCCTCGTTCTCGGAGTTCTCCATGTCCTGATCGCTCCAGAACAGGGTGAGCTTGTCCTTGTAGGGACGACCCTCCTGGTAGGGGCAGAACACGGCGCAGTTGCCGCACTCGTTGCACATGCCGTCGATGTGGACGACCTGATGCTTGGCCAGGCCCGGCACCTTAATTGCCACGTTGGCGCGGTTGGGGCACACATCGCAGCAGACCTCGCACACCGAGCCGCAGCCCAGGCAGCGGGTCTTGGTGCAGTTGCGCTTGTCGCGGCACAGCGATCCCTTGCGCTCGTAGCAGGTGTCCTCGCGGCCGGCCTGCTCGTTGCAGTCGGCGTACTTGTTAAAGTCCACGCCGGCAATGGCACGGGCGACCTCGGCGGCGTCGGCGATAGCCTCGACCACGGTAGCGGGACCGCGGCGGCAGTCACCGGCAGCCCAGACGCCCTCGACGCCGGTGGAGGTGGCGGCAAGGCGGCCGCGACGGTCGTGCTCGACGCCCGCGGCGTCGTACAGGCTGGCATCGATGCCCTCGCCCACGGCGCAGATCACCGTGGTGGCGGAAAGCTCGACGGTCTCGCCCGTGGCGACGGGGCTGCGACGGCCGCTTGCATCCGGCTCGCCAAGTTCCATGACGTCGCAGGTCAGCACGGCGCCGTTGAGCGCCTTGGGCGCCAGCAGCTCGCAGAACTCAACGCCGTCGGCAAGAGCAAGATCGAGCTCTTCCTCGTCGGCGGGCATCTGCTTCTTGGTGCGGCGATACACCAGGCGCACGTTCTTCACGCCAGCAAGGCGCTTGGCCACGCGGGCCGCGTCCATGGCGGTGTTGCCGGCGCCGATGACCACGACGTCCTCGCCCAGCTCGAGCTTCTCGCCCTTCTTGGCGGCCTCGAGGAACTCCAGCACGTCGAGCTCGGCACCCTCGCCCAGGCCCGCAGAGCCGGGCATCCAGGCACCAGTGGCCACGACTACGTCGGTAAAGCCCTGGGCCTTGAGCTCGTCAATGGACTCCACGCGGGCGTTGAGCTGCACCTTGGCGCCAAAGGCCAGACAGAGCTCGGCATCGTGGGAGATATCGTCGCTCGCGATACGGAACTCGGGGATCACGTGACGGACCACGCCGCCGAGAGAGTCGCGGGCCTCGAAGATAGTGACGGGCACGCCGGCGCGCGTCAGGAAGAACGCCGTCGCCAGACCGGCCGGGCCGCCGCCGATAACGGCAACGTTGCGCTCGGCGTCGTTGGCAATGGCCTGGGCGCGCAGCTTGGGCAGCACGGCGGTCATGGCCTCGCGGGCGGCCTTGAGCTTGCTGGCGCGAATCTGGGCGCCCTCGGGCTCGTAGAATGCACGCTCGCAGGCACGGCCGCAGGGATGCGGGCAGATGGTACCGGTAATGAACGGCAGGGCGTTGCGCTCGATGATGATGTTGAGCGCGTCCTCGTAGCGGCCCTCGTCAACAGCCGCCAGATAGGCAGGGATATCCTGCTGGATGGGGCAGCTCGTACGGCACGGCGTGGTAAAGCAGTCGGAAAGCGGGCTCTTGCCAGCGACCTTGCGGTCGGGCAGCGGGCGCAGCGGCTTCTTGTAGAGCGGGTTGGTGAGTGAGTCGGTCTGGATCGCGGTCACGGCCTCGAGAGAGACGCCCGCGAACGGCTTGCCGTCCAGATCGGTAAACTCGCCGGCCATCTGGCTAAAGCGCTCGTAGCCACCGGGCTTGAGCACGTCGGTCGCCAGGGTGACGGGCCAAATGCCGGCGTCATACAGGGCACGGATGTTGTAGACCGTGGCACCACCGGAGTAGCTGATGCGCAGCTTGCCATCGAACTGCTCGGTAATGCGGCGGGCGGCCTCGATGGTCAGTGAGAACAGCGAACGGCCGGACATGTACATCTCGGTGGAAGGCAGCTCGTTCCTCGTCACGTCGACGGGGAACGTGTTGGTCAGCTTGACGCCAAACTCCAGACCGCGCTCGGCGCACAGGGCAATCAGGCGCTCGAACATGGGCACGGCATCGGCCCACTGCAGATCCTCGCGGAAGTGCGTGTCATCAAAGACGATGTAATCAAAGCCCAGCTCGTTGAGGCGCTGGCGGGCAAACTCATAGCCCAACAGCGTGGGGTTACACTTGATGTAGGTGTTAAGGCCCTTCTCGGTGATGAGGTAGGTCGCGATGCGCTCGATCTCGGCAGGCGGGCAGCCGTGCAGGGTAGACTCGGTGATGGAGTTGGAGACGCGCGCCGGGATGGACTCGACAAACGCAGCGTCGACATGCTCAAACTTGTCCAGGTTGGCGAGTGCCCATGCGCGGCACTCGTTCCAGACGTCGGAGCCGCTGGCGTCCTTCATGCCCTCGATGTAGGCGTCGACCTTGGGGCTCTTGATGCCCTCGAGGTCATAGCCCACGGACATGTTGAAGACAAAGCCGTCCGGGCTACCCAGGCCGTACTCGCGAGCGATCAGGTGGCAGGCGAACCATGCCTTCACGTACTCGGCAAAGGCCTGCGGAACCTCGAGCTCGGTCGACCATTCGCAGTTGTAGCACTCGTCCTGCGCCACGATGCAGGGCTTGTTCACACACTTGGAGAGCTCCTCGCCGTCCATAACCTGGACGGTCTTGAGCTCAAAGAAGCGGGAACCAGCCACATAGGATGCCACGATGTTCTGGGCCAGCTGCGTATTGGGACCGGCGGCCGGGCCAAACGGAGTCTCGATGCGCTCGTCAAAAATGGGAAGCGCACCCTCCTGGTTGGTCGTGACCATCTTGCGCACGCCAAAGATGGCGTCCTGGGTCTTATGCTCCTCGATGATCCAGTTCATCAGCTGCGAAAACGGGATCGGCCTCATGATGTCGCTCATAGTGAGCTCCTCTCTGTAACGCCCGGCGAGACCGCGCGGCGGGCGCAAATACGGTGTAGCGCTAGCACAGCGCCGGCGACCCCGCGGAGGCCGCCTATACGCGCGTCGGATGCGGCGAAACATCCGACGCGCGCGAAACTACTTGTGAATTAGTAGGCGCGATCGTTGAGCGTGCTCCAGAGCTTCTTGGACTCAGCCATGGTCCACGCGTTGATCTTGTCCTCATCAATGCCAACGAACTCGCGATCCTTGTACAGGACGCGGCCGTTGATGATGGTGGTGCGGCAGTTTTTGCCCATCATGCCAAAGAGCATGTGGCCGTCGATGTTCTCCTCGCTCAGCGGCGTAAAGGGCTTGTAGTCCATAACGATGACGTCGGCGGCAGCGCCGGCCTCGAGCACACCGAGCTTGCGGTCGAAGTACTTGCTCGCCATCTTGGCGTTGTTCTCGAACAGCATGGTCATGGCCTCGCACCAGCCCACGTTGGGCATGGCGGCGTTGTGGCGCTGAATGATCAGGAAGACCTTGAGGCTCTCGAGCATATCGTGAGTGTAGGCGTCGGTGCCCATGCACACGGGGATGCCGCGGCGGAAGAACTCGAGCACGGGGGCGCAGCCCACGGCGTTGCCCATATTGGATTCGGGGTTGTTGACGAGCCAGGTACCGGACTCCTTGACGATATCCATCTCGGCAGGCGTCACGTGGATGCAGTGGCCGAGCATGGTGTCGGGACCCAGCAGGTTGTGCTGCAGCAGGCGCTCGACGGGGCTGATGCCACCGCGGTTGAGGCGGGAGTCCCACACGTCATTCATGCCCTCGCACACATGGATGTGGAAGCCGGTCAGACCGTTGTTGGCCTCGGCCATCTTGTCCATGGTCTCGTCCGAAAGCGTAAAGGTGGCGTGACCGCCAAACATGGCGGCGATCATGTGGTTGTCGTTATCGCGACGCTCCTTGGCGGCCCACTGGGCAAACTCGGCGTTCTCGGCAATGGCCTGGTCGCATTTTTCCTGACCGCGGCGGTCGGAGACCTCGTAGCACAGGCACGAACGCATGCCCAGCTCCTGAGCTGCATCCTTAATGGTAAAGAGGCTGCCTGGGATCTCGCAGAAGCTCGCGTGGTGATCGAAGATCGTTGTGACGCCATCGCGGATGGAGTCAAGAATCGTGGCATAGGCGCTGGCCTTGGTGCCGTCGAGCGTCAGGTTGTCATCGATCTTCCACCACTGCTGCTCAAGATTCTCCAGGAAGTTGGTGGGGTTGCAGCCCTTAATGGCAAGGCCGCGGGCCAGACCCGAGTAGATGTGGGTGTGGCAGTTGATGAGTCCGGGCATGATGAGGTTGCCCTGCGCGTCGACGTACTCGGCATCCGGGTACTTGGCCTTGAGCTCGCGCTCGGGGCCTACTTCGACGATCGTATCTCCGTCAATGGCGACCGCACCGTTGGGAATGAACGGGGTCTGAGAATTGCGGGTAAAGACAGAACCGTTAGCGACCAGAAGCATGAATGCTCCCTTCAACATCAGAGGCGGGGTTTGACACCTCTGACATAGCGGAAGTGCGAAGCGCCGGCCTACACCGGAAACGGGCCCTCTCCCGTCAACGCTTCACCAAAGGGGCAAGCCCTTTGAAGTGCGGCCTATCGCCGCATGGCGTCGGCGGACGAGGCGATACGTCCGCCGACGAATAGCACCGAATTGGTTACTTCTTGCTCTCGGGCAAGACCAGATCCACGGCAGCGTCCTTGGCGGCATCGATGTGCTGAGCCACGACCGGCGTCTGCGGAAGGATCAGATTAAGGACAATGGCCATGATTGCGGTGGGGGTTACGGCATTGGAGCCGATGACGGTGGACACCCAGGCGGGCATACCCTCGCCGGCAAGGCAACCGCTGGCCATCCAGATACCCAGGCCAAAGACGACGGAGGTGCCGACGATGGTGGTAGTGCGCTGCGTGAGGCCCTCGCGGGTGAACATGCGCACGCCATTCATGGTGATGGTGCCAAAGACGCCGACGGTCGCGCCGCCGATGACGGGCTGCGGGATAGCGGAAAGGACGGCAGAGAGCTGCGGGAACAGACCGGCAATGGCAAAGACGGCCGCGATGATCACAAAGACCCACTTGTTGACGACCTTGTTGGAGCAGATGATGCCCACGTTCTGGCCAAGGGCGCTGGTGGGAAGACCGCCCAGCAGGCCGCCGACCATAGAAGTGAGGCCCTGGGACACGATAGCGCCGGAGAGCTCGCGCTCGGTGGGCATACGGTCGATGGAGCCCAGGCAGGCGGCGGAGACGTCACCGATAACCTGGATGGCAACCATGGGGAACACGACGGCGAGGGTAATGCAGACCTCGGGATCAAACTCGAGCGCGTAGGGCATGAGCTTGGGAAGGGCGAAGACCTGAGCGGTGGCGACGCTGGAGAAGTCGATCATGCCGAAGGGGATGGAGACGATCATGCCAACGATCATGCCAAAGAACACGGAGCCCAGCTTGAGCGTGCCTTTGCCAAAGTTGGCGAGCGCAAAGACCACTGCGAAGGTGATAAGAGCGACGCACCAGGCCTGCGGGGTGCCCCACAGCGGCGTGCCCATGCCGCCGGCCATGTACTTGACGGCCGTGGGATACAGCGAAACGCCGATGGAGAAGATGACCGTACCGGTCACGACGGGCGGGAACAGCCACTTAATCTTGCTGTAGGCCAGACCAAAGAGGACCGCGACGGCACCGCCGACAATCTCGCCGCCCAGCAGCGCACCAAAGCTAAAGCCCGAGGCACCCATGGCCTGCAGGGCCGGCAGGAACGCGAACGAGACGCCCATGACGATGGGCAGGCCGCCGCCGATGCGGCGGAAGGGAGCGAAGGCCTGAAGGGCCGTGTCGATTGCCGAAAGAATGAGCGCAACCTGAATGATGTCGGTGCTCTGCTGGCTATTAAAGCCGTAGACGCCGGCCATGATGACAGCCGGGGTGATGATACCGGCAAACGAAGCCAGTACGTGCTGAAGGGCACACGGGATCATTTCCTTAACGGGAGGCATGCCTTCACGAGTGAACAGGGCTTCAGTGCCGTTCGTAACCGTCTCCTGGGTCATTTGACCACCAATCCTCGAAATAGTTGTTTCGCATCTAACGCTCTATTGTGACGCAGTGCGGGGTTGAGGTTGTGCCTTCGTTGCATATCGTATTAAAGATGATTCTCATTCTCAATAATAATTTTTTGTTATCAGACTATTCTTCAGCTGAGATAATGCATTTCCGCAGGTCAGGAAAGTGTCTGGTCAAAATAACATCTAACTTTTCTTTTGGTCAACCGTTTACCGCCAAATTCCTACCGTTCGTCTGTATTACGCAATGTACCTGCGGATATACGAGATGAAGAGTAGCGTGTTACCATGAGAAAAAATTGTTATGAACCTTCCGATTTCACCCAAAGGAGTTGCCCGTGAACGAGACCGTACGTCGCTTTTTGCCGATGGTCGATTTCCTGGAGCAGATACTCGGTAAGAACAGCGAGATCGTCCTGCACGATTTCTCGGATCCCGACCACGCCATCGTCGATATTCGCAACGGCATCGTGAGCGGCCGCAAGGTCGGCGGTCCCGCCACCGATCTGGCGCTCAAGATCATGCACGACGCCAAGTATCGCGACCTGCCGTTTATTACGGGCTACGAGGGGCGCGGCGCCGGTGGCAAGACGCTGGAGTCAGCGACGTACTTTATCCGCGAGGATGACGAGATCGTCGGTATGCTCTGCGTCAACACCGACCTCTCGACCGTACGCTCCATTAACGCCATGGCGCAGCAGCTCATGGCGTGCTTCGACGCAGCGCCGACGCGCACGGAGCCCGCCCCTATCGAGGTCGAAAGCCTTTCGGAGTCCACCCAGGAGCTCATCGACCGCAGCATTGCCGAGTTGCTGAGCGCGCGCGGGCTGGATGTAGCGTCGCTTGGTCAGAGCGACCGCGTGGACGTCATTCGCCACCTCAACGGCAACGGGGTGTTCATGCTCAAGGGCGCCGTGGCCTGCGCTGCCACCGCGTTGGGCATCTCGGAGCCCAGCGTGTACCGCTACCTGCAAAAAGTCCGCAAGGAGGGCTAAACGTGATCCCTTGGGGACGAAGGGAAACGGATCATTTTTGTCGCATCGCTTGACAAAAGACCCTGCAGCTCGCACGCGCTGCAGGGTCTTTTTGCATGTCATGTTTAGTTGTTACCAACACCTTAGAGAGCGGCGACAACCTCGATCTCGACCAGACCGCCAGCCGGAAGGGCGGCAACCTGGAAAGCGCTGCGCGCGGGGAACGGAGCCTCGAACTTGGAGGCGTAAATCTCGTTCACGGCGGCAAAGTCGGCGATGTCGGCCAGGTAGACCGTGGTCTTGACGACATCGGCAAACGTGGCGCCGGCAGCGGTCAGCAGAGCCTCGACGTTGGCGAGGGACTGCTTGGCCTGGGCCTCGACACCCTCGGGCAGCTTGCCGGTCGCGGGATCGATGCCCAGCTGGCCGGACAGAAACACCATGTTGCCAGTCTGGATACCGGGGGAATACGGGCCGATGGCTGCGGGTGCGTTATCGGAAGACACGACGGTCTTGCTCATGTTTTTCTCCTTACAAGTAAAAGGGAACGGGAGCGCGGCGTTCACACCGGGAGGCACAGTTCGGTCTGAACACCGCGCTTGATTGGGATAGTACTCAAGGTTTCCGCGCGATGCAAGATTATTATCACGTTGCGAGAATAATTTATCGCCCAACGGTTTCCCCGGACCGCTGAACGGTTCTCATGTGGAGCAGCCAGTCCAAGCTGCTGAAGACTTTATCCCGCTTAGAGCACGGGCATCGCCTGCCGCGACGGCACCACTATACTTTTGAGTATCTGAGCATTTTGAAAGGCAGGATATGACCGCAACCGCCAGTCGAACCACCAACCGCAGACCCGAGCTTTTGGCGCCCGCCGGAGGGCCCGAGCCCTTTGCCGCCGCACTCGCCGCCGGGGCAGACGCCATCTACTGCGGCATGGGCAGCTTCAACGCACGCCGCAAGGCCACCAACTTTACCGACGAGGCCTTTGAGCAGGCCTGCCGCGCCGCGCATCTGGCCGGCTCGCGCGTCTACGTCACGGTCAACATCATCATCAAGGAATCCGAGATGAGCGATGTGCTGCAGCTCATCCATCGCTGCTCCACGCTGGGCGCCGACGCCTTCATCATCCAGGACTGGGGCCTGTTCTTTGAGGTCAAGCGCACCATGCCCGGCATCGAGACGCATATCTCGACCCAGGCGAACATCCACGACGACCGCGGAACCCTTTGGTGCCGCGAGCAAGGCGCCGACCGCGTGACCCTCTCGCGCGAGCTTTCCATCGACGAGATTGCCGCCATTCACGATGCCGCGCCCGATGTGGACCTTGAGGTCTTTAGCCATGGCGCCATCTGCTTTTGCTACTCTGGCCTGTGTCTGCTTTCGAGCTTTGCCATGGCGGGCCGCTCGGCCAACCGCGGCATGTGCGCTCAACCCTGTCGCCTGCCCTACGAGCTGATCGACGAGAACGGCCGCTCGCTCTCCCCTGCCGGTCGCGAGCGCGCGCTGTGCCCGCGTGACACCAACACTTCACAACTTGTTCGCCGCCTGTATGACGCCGGCGCCGCGTCGCTCAAGCTCGAGGGCCGCATGAAGGCGCCCGATTACGTGTATTCCATCGTCGACGTGTATCGTCATCAGATTGATGACATGCTGGCCGGAACCACCGTTGCCAAGGACGAGAAAGCCGCCCGCCAGCGCCAGCTCAAGCGCTGCTTTAACCGCGACTTTACGCACGCCTATCAGGACGGCACCTCGGGCGACGAGATGATGAGCTATGAGCGTTCCAACAACCGCGGCCAGATCGTGGGCACGGTGCTGGGCAGCCGCCCGGCCAACCGCGATGTGCGCGGCCTCAAGCCCGACGACCGCCGTCGCCGCGCCGCCATCGCCCGCATTGAGCTGTTTGAGCCCGTGGGCACGGGCGACCTGCTGGAGCTTCGCCACGATAACGAGTTTGACCAGTTCCTAACCACTATCGCTACCGATGATGCCGCCGCGGGCGACATCATCGAATGTCGCGTGCCCCGCAGCATGCCCGAGGGCTGCCGCGTCCGCGTGATTCGCAGTCAGCGTGCCATCGACGCCGCCGGCGCCGCGCTCAAGCGCGATGTGCTGCGCCGCCGCGCTGTTGATGTGTCCGTCGTGGCGCGCCTGGGCGAGCCGTTTACCGTGACGCTCACCTGCTGTGACAACCCCGCGCTCACCGCCACCGCCACGGGCTTCACCGTCGAGGCCGCCAAGACCCGCGCCGTCGAGGCGGCGGACATGGTTGAGCATGTGGGCCGCATGGGTTCCTCTCCTTTTGAGGCTGCGAGCTTTGAGGTGGCGCTCGATGAGGGCTGTGGCATGGGTTTCTCCGCCGTACATAAGGTGCGCGCCGCCGCTTGCAAGGCGCTGGAAGAGGCCATTCTGGCGCCGTACGCGGAGCGCGCGAAAACGCTCGAGCTGCCGGCGATTGTCACCAGTGATTCCCGCCCCGCGCCCGAGCACTACCGCGACGAGCCGCAGATCTGCGCCACCGTCACCTCGCTCGAGGCCGCCGAGGCAGCGCGGGCGGATGGTGCAACGCGCATCTACATGACCACCGACGCGCTCGATGCGGCCAAGCTCTCCCCCGCCGATACGTTTGAGCAGGGCATCGTACCCGTGCTCGATGAGGTCTGCCGCGCCGTTGACCACGTCCGCGTTGACCCATGGGTTGTTGCCGGCGCCACGGTCGCTATTGGCAACATCTCTGAGCTTGCCCTGGCCGCCCAGGTTGGCGCCACGGCCGAGATTCGATCCTGCCTGCCCGTGCACAATGCGCCCTGCATGGAGGCACTCGCCGAACGCGGAGCCGGCGCGTTTTGGCTCTCGCCCGAGATCACGCTCGACGAGATTGTCTCGCTCGGCGCCGCCGCGCCCGCGGCTCTGGGCATCACCGTCTTTGGCCGCCCGCGCGTCATGACAAGCGAGCATTGCATTCTGCAGGTTGCCAACGGCTGCATCCACGATTGCGCCAACTGCCGCCTGCGTGCCCGCAAGCTCTCGCTCAAGAATATCGACGGAAAGGTCATGCCGGTGCGTACCGACATCCACGGCCGCTCACGCTTGTACGACGCCTACCCCATCGACCTTACGCCGCAGGTTCCGCAGCTGCTCGATGCCGGCGTGCGCCGCCTTATGGTCGACGGAACCCTGCTCGAGGCAGATGAGATTGGCCGCGCCGTCGCACGCGTCCGTCGCGCCGTCGAGGCCGCGCAGGCCGGCCGTAAGCCCGCCGCCCGCCTGCGCGGGGCGACCTCGGGCTGCATGTTTGTGGGAATCAGCTAACCGAAAGGCATACACGTGAACGAAGAACCTCAAGTCCTCTACTGCGACGCCTGGCTCATGGCCATCGACAAGCCTGCCGGTATGATCGTCCACGGCGACGGCACCGGCGAGCGCACGCTCACCGACTACGCCAGCGACCTGCTGCTGGCGATGGGCGACGGCTTTGCCGCGACCGACATGCAGCCGCTCAACCGCCTGGACCGCGACACCACCGGCGTGGTGCTGTTCTCGCTCGACAAGCAGACGCAGCCCGCCTTTGACCAGATGGTCATCGACCACGCGTTCGAAAAGCACTACCTGGCGCTCGCCGAGGGCAAGATCGACTGGAACGAAAAGCTCATCGACAAACCCATCGCCCGCGACCGACACGACAGTCGAAAGATGCGCGTCGGCGCCAGCGGCAAGCCGTCTCAAACGCGCGTGAAGGTACTCAAGCGTCTTAAGAGCCGTCGTGGCCTGCCTACGCGCTCGTATATCGATGTCGAGCTGCTCACCGGCCGCAAGCACCAGATCCGCGTGCACCTGGCCAGCGAGCATCATCCCCTGGTTGGCGACGACCTGTACGGAACGCCGCGCCCCTGCGGCCTGATGCTCCACGCCCACAGCGTGTCCTTTACGCATCCCGTAACCGGCGAGCACATCCACATCGAAGCCCCTTGCCCCTGGGAGCCCTAAACCACCACAAAGGGGACAAGCACCTTTATGGTGGTTTTGCCGCAATGGCTCAGCCGCGGTCCCAAAACGTCTCGATCTGTAACAGTTAGAACCCATTTTCCGGTCTATCTGTTACAGATCGAGACATTCGAATCCCCCTTAAGGGAAAATCTCAATCTGTAACAGTAACTCGGCAAAATCGATCCCAGATGTTACAGATTGAGACAAAGGGACGGCGCGGTTCGGAAGCATCTCAATCTGTAACACCTATCCCACTTTTAACGGTCCAGTTGTTACAGACTTAGACAGAACCAGTAGACGACGAAAGCGGCAACGTCCGTGATGGACGTTGCCGCTTTTCTATTGAGAAAACTAAATGGTTTTGACCTTGCCCCGCCGCTAGACCGTGACGACGTTGTCCATTGCCCGGTACTTGGCGGGCACCTCGCCCGCGGTGATGATCGTTGCATCGCGAAAGTCCGCGAACTTGACGGGCGCCACCATGCCAAATTTGCTGGCGTCCGAGATTACGAAGCGTTTGGCCGTATGACGCATCGAGATGCGCTTTACTTGGGCCTCCTCGATATCGGGCGCCGTGAAGCCCTGCTCGGCGGCGATGCCATTAGAGCCCCAAAAGCCACAGTTGAAGTTGTAGCGATCTAAGGTTGCCAAGGCATCGGGGCCAACGAGCGCCTCGGTCTCGGGTTTGAGCTCGCCGCCCAGCACCACGGTACGCATACCCCGCAAAGCAAGGCGCTGAGCATGGAGCACGGAATCGGTCACGTAGGTGACATCTTCAAGGTGGGGAAGATGCTCGATGAGCCTGAGCGTCGTCGAGCCCGAGTCGATGTATACAAAGCTCTCAGGCTCCACAAGCGCCGCCGCACGGGCGCAGATACGCTCCTTGTCATCGTTATGGAGGTCGCTGCGCTCATTAAGCGTTAGGTCGCGCGTCACGTGCGCGCGCTCAAGACTCGTCGCCCCACCGTGGACCTTGGCGATGCGATGCGCTCGGTCGAGCGTCTGCAGATCGCGCCGAATGGTAGACGCCGTCACGCCCAGGGCCTCAGCAAGCTCCGGAACGGTAACCGAGCCGGCCTGCTGCACCATCGATACAATCGCGTTGAGCCTATCTTCCGCAAGCATCGCTTACTCCTCCTCGGGGTACACGACTCCCCAGTCGGCGCGAAGCTTGGTCATAAGCTCCATAACATCAGAAGCATAATCCAGCAGCTCGCGCTTGGAGTCGTCGCCGGCAACGGCCTTCTCAAGATCGGCCATCTCGTAGCACAGTGCGTAGGCCTCGGTGCCAGCGTGGACCTCCTCGCGGTGGCCGTCGGCAGTCCACACGATGGTCGCGTGATCGGCACGCGGATACTCGTTGACCTCGATATAACACTTGTCGAAGCTAATGATCGAGCGCTTGGGCTGCTTGGAGTGGAGCGTAAGGCTCACCACACCCAGCTGCTGTTCGGCATTACGGCAGACGATGCCGCCCGCAACATCGACGCCAGTCTCGCAGGTGTTGCCTAGAGACACGACCTCGGCGGGCTGGCTGGCCATAAAGAGACGCATGACGGACAGGGCATACACGCCAATATCGAGCATGGCACCGCCAGCAAGGTTGCGGTTGTAGAAGCGATTGGTCAGATCGCCGTACTCCTTGTAGCTGCCAAAGTTGAGCTGAGCGAGATTCATGCGGCCGAACTCACCGACATCCATGCGACGACGCAGCTCCTGATACAAAGGCATGTGGAGCACCGTGGTGGCGTCCATAAGGACCACGTTGTGCTCGGCGGCAATGGCACGGGCCTCATCGAGTTCAGCGGAATTGAGGGTAATGGCCTTCTCGCAGAGCACGTGCTTACCAGCTGCCAGCGCAGCGCGCAGATAGGTGATATGAGTGTTGTGCGGGGTGGTGATGTAGACGGCGTCGATGTTCTGATCGGTGTAGAGGTCCTCGACCGTTTCATAGACCTTCTCAATGCCATACTGCTCTGCAAAAGCCTGAGCCTTGGACAGTGTGCGGTTGGCAACGCCCGCAAGCTTGCGGCCGGCAAGAGCGAGAGACTGGGCCATCTGGTTGGCGATAACACCGCACCCGATCACAGCCCAACGGAGCTCGGGAGCCGTAAAGATATCGTCGGGGAACGGCTTGTCCTGGACCGAAGCGAACGCTGCTTTGGCGGCTGCCGCCGCGTCGAGTGGAGCCTGCTTGAAATCTGCCATATGTGCCTCCTGGGTCATGGAGCGTCTAACATTTCTGCCGTCTCTATATTCGCACAAATTAGCGCGTATGTGCGTACTTTTGCGTATATAACCGCCAAATGGTCATAATACAGCCGCAGACGGTGCTTATACACGCATAGCCACGCAATCCTACGCACACAAATACGCACAAATGCGCACTAATCATTACTCAGAGACGGGGAATTCTGCTTAGAACTCGAAAGACAGGATGATCCGCTTCGCCTCGTCGCTCATGGCGCGCTGCAGCTCTAAGGACCGTCCCAAACTGCCGACAGAAAAGGAACGTCCCAAACTGCAGACAGAAAAAGAACGTCCCCAGGCGCCGGCATTTCAAGAGCACTCATTTAAGTCTGTCCCCAATGAGTGCAATCACTCATGTAAGTCTGTCCCCAATGAGTGGGAGCAATCAGAGACTCTTTGCGAGGGAGGCCGGACGTGGCCTTCCTCGTTTTTATTCATGGACTTTAGTCCGTGCCGCGCGGCACGCGCGGCATAGAAAGCCACCCGCTCAGCGGGTGGAGGCCAATTTCCGCTACGCGACAAAAACCTTCCCCCTAGCATGAGGATTGTTCAGGTCATCATACTAGGGGGAGGTGATTGCTGTGGCCCAGAAAGCCAACAGCCTCGCGTACACGAAATGGCTGTGCAAGTACCGCATCGCACCGAGGTCAAGCTCATCGCCGCCATCGTCGAGAAGCACCCCGAGGTGCGCTTTGCCGCGAGCCGCACCTCGGCCCACGCCGACCTCTACGACCGCATGGAGCAGGCCCTGTGCGAGCGCGTGGCCAACGCGGTGGAGGTCGTCCGCTCCGACATCAGCCCCGCGCTTCTTGTCCACACCGGTCCAAACCTCGTGGGTGTGGCGGTCCAGGGACTCTAGCGGAGGCGGGGCGTCCTGCCCCAAAAACAGATGCAAAAGACGAGCGCTTCTTGCCGCTCAATTGGCAAGAAGCGCTCGTCTTTTCTTAACGCGTTGTATGGCGGAGAGAGCGCAAGTTACGCGAGCGCCCTTCTTGCCAGCTCGGCCGCGCCGAGGATTCCTTGGTCGCCGCCGCAGCCCGGGGCGCAGATGTAGCTCTCCATGTCCTTAAGCTCGGCGGTCTGGATGTAGCCACCCAGATATTCGAGGGTCTTCTTGCGGACGATGCCGTAGAGCTGCTCCTGGTGCATCACGCCGCCGCCGAGGACGATGCGGCGAGGCGAGTACATGAGCACGAGGTTCGCACACATCTGCCCCAGATAATCCCCCTCGAGCGCCCACACCTCATCGTTATCCGCGAGCTCGGCCGCGGGCTTTCCCCAGCGCGCGGCGATGGCGGGGCCGGAGGCGAGCCCCTCGAGACAGCTCGCGTGGCTCGGGCAGACGCAGCGTCCCTCCTCGATGGGACGGGTCCTTACCAGCATGTGACCGGCCTCGGGGTGCAGCATGCCGTGAAGGAGTCTGCCCGCGCACATGACGCCCGCGCCCACGCCGGTGCCGATGGTCACGTAGACGGCGTCCTCGAGCCCCTTGCAGCAGCCGAAGACCACTTCGCCGAGGCAGGCAACGTTCACGTCCGTGTCGTAGGCCACCGGAATCCCGAGGGCGTCGGCGAACGCGGCGCGAAGACCATGGCCTCGCCACGCGAGCTTGGGCGTCTGGAGGATGGAGCCGTAGCGCTCGTCGTTGGGGTTGACGCAGGTCGGGCCGAAGGCGCCGATGCCCAACGCGTCCACATCGCGGGCGGTGAACCACTCGATCATCTGCGGGACGGTCTCGGCGGGCGTAAGCGTCGGGGTCTCCATACGGTCGAGGACCTCGCCGTCGCCGGACACCACGGCACAGACCATCTTGGTCCCGCCGGCTTCGAGGGCGCCGAGCCTCATTTGCTTTTCGCTCATGTGATCCTCCTTACAAAGGGACGCCCGCAGTCATGGTCAACCGCGGGCGCCCATAACGTTGGCTTGTTTCGAGGCGACCCTACCTGGGCACGCGGTCCTGCCTTGCGGCAAACGGGGCGAGCACGGCGTGCGGCTCGCTTTGGTACCAGTAGGCGACGGTGGAGATGTCGTCCTCGCGCTCGTAGAGCTTGATGTCGTCGTTGCCGAGGTCCTGGAACGTCACGCGCAGGTCCTCCTTGAACGAGATCGGGTCGGGAAGGTGCCACCTGTAGAGGCCGTGCCTGGGCAGCGCGTCGTCGTTAGTCGCGAGCATCGGATTCGGGTTCGGCTTGCCCGCGCTGAAGCGGTCGCGCGTGGCGTCGCGCGTCGAGCGGTACGGGTAGCCGGCGAACAGCGTGTTGAAGCACTGCGCCTCGGGCAGCGCGTGGGGCGGCCTGTCGAGGAAGGCCCAGGCACCGCCGAAGTAGTCCTCGGCTCCCGTCGAGGTGACCGTGGGGAACTCCTCGTCGCCGTCGAGGAAGAACTTCATCTCGCCCTCGCCCCACCAATAGCGCTCCAGGGCGCACAGGGCCATGTAGGTGCCGACGTAGTAGCCCTTGCCGCGCACGCCGTCGAGCACGGTGTAGTCGACGCCCCTGCGGGTGCTGCGCTCGCGGTTAAAGCGGGCGTGGAAGTACATGGCGTCGTCCGGCACGTCGGTGAGCGCGTAGTTGAACGTGTAGAAGATGTACTTAATGAACCCGGGGTGCTCGCTCGTAAGCGTGACCTTGGCGTGCTTCCTGAAGGGCATCTCGAAGTAGCAGTTCATGCCGCCCGTCGGGTTCACGCAGATGGGCATCGAGTTGACGATGGCGCGCTCACCGAAGCCGTTGCAGAAGAAGTCGCCGACAGGGCACTCGACCGAGGGGGTCTCCTCGTCGTCCCAGTAGAAGCGCAGCACGAGGTCACGCATGACGAAGCTGCCGGCGGCGGTCTTGTCGGGGACGGTCATCCAGATGTGGCGGATGATGCCGGGGCCCTCGATGTCCGCGAGCGTGATGGTCTCGCCGGACTCAAGGGGCACGCAGCACGAGCCCTTGCGGCCGACGCCGAGGTGGCTGGCCGACATGGCGGCGCGGCCCTTCTCGCCCGTGATGTTCTCGGGGGTGATGGCGCGGCTTTCCTCACCGCCGTGCATCCACACGTCCTTAAGGAACTCTCTCATCGTCGACCTCCTCTATTCGTCGTCGTCGCACTCGGCGGAACTGGCACCGTTCACGTAGATGATCTGCTGGCGCGCCTCGTTGACGAGGGCGTCGAAGTCGAGTTTCTCGTCGGGGCGCGCGAGCGCGACCGTCATGGCGAGCGGGAGGTTGACACCCGCGATCACGTGGATCCGGTCGGAGGCGAAGCGGGAAAAGCGCTGGTTCACGCTGCCGCCGTACGCGTCGGTGAGGACGACGACCTCGTCAGTGCCCGAAAGAGCCGCCTCGACCGCCGCGTCGAGCCCCTCGCCGTTGTCGTTCACGTAGGCGCACACGGCGTTGACGGCGTCGCCCTTACCCGTAAGGAACTCGAGGGTGTCCTTGAAGCCCTGGGCGAGAAGGGAATGGCTCGCCACAACTATCTTTCTCATTGATTCACCAATCTCTTGGGTCGAAGCTAGGCGAGGATGCCGGCGGCGGAGGCGACCATCGCGAGGACGATCACCACGAGGATGAGGGCCGTCATGCTCGCGTTCTTCTTGGTAAGAAGGTAATACGCGCTTCCCGTGATGGCGGCGGGGATCATGGCAGGCAGGATCTTGTCGAGCAGCGGCTGAATCTCCATCGCGACGTCGCCGAAGCTGAAGCTAATCGGGCAGGTGACGCCGATGACCGAGGCGATGAGGCAGCCGACCACGGTGAGGCCGAGCACGGAGGCGGCGGCAGTGAGGTTGGGAAGCTTCTCGCTGAAGTCGGTGACGAGCTTCACGCCCTGCTTGTAGCCGAACTCGAGGGCGTGCATGCGGACCCAGAAGATGGCCAGGATGAGCGCGAACCAGATGCCGGCTCCCACGGGGTTGCCCTCGATGGCCATGTAGGCGGCGATGGAGCCCATGATGGTCGGGATCATGGTCATGAGCAGGGAGTCGCCAACGCCGGCGAGCGGTCCCATGGTGCCGATCTTCAGGTCTTGGACGGCGTCCGCCGCCGCTAGGCCGTCGCGCTCCTCCATGGCCACGCAGGCGCCAAGGATGATGGCGGCGAGCCAAGGCTGGGTGTTGTAGTAGCGGAAGTGGTTGTTGAGCGCTTGCTTATAGTCCTCGTCGTTCGTGTAGATCTTCCTCAGGACCGGCGAGAGGGCGTAGGCGACTGAGGCGCCCTGCTGGGTCTGGTAGTTGAAGGTGCACACGCTCATGAGCCAGCGCCAGTTCGCGTTGCGCAGGTCCTTCTTGGTGACCTTGTAGCCGGAGGGCTTGCCCTCGGCGACGGCGGTGATGTTCTCGTTTTCCATGGTTACTCATCCTCTCCGATGAAGGCGTCTGCGGAAGCGTGGGCGGCGAGCTCGGTGTCCCTCTCGGCACGCTGGTAGAACGCAATCGCGAGGGCAACGCCGACGATGGCGGCGCCGATGATGGGCACGTTCAGGAAGGCCGAGAGGAAGAAGCCGGCGAGCAGGTACTGGAAGTACTTGGCGGTTGGCATGTAGCGGAGCAGCATGGCGATACCGACGGCCGGGAGCATCTTGCCGGCGAGGGTGAGGCCGGAGAGGAACCACTGGGGCATGACCTCGAGGAGCCAGTTGACGGCGGGCTGGCCGAGCGTCACGGAGACAAAGACTGGCAGGGCGGCGCACAGGCCGAAGAGCGCGGGGCAGACCCACAGGATGGCGTTCATCTGATTGAACTTACCCTCGTTGCAGAACTTCTGGGACTTCTCGACGACAAAGCCGTTGAGGATCTTGGCGACGACGTCGAGCTGGATGCCGAGCATGCCGACCGGCAGGCCGATGGCGAGGCCCGTGTCGGAGCCCAGGGTCACGCCGTAGGCGGTGGCGATGATGGCCATCGTGCCGTAGTCGGGAATGGAGGAGCCGCCGAAGCCCGCGACGCCGAGCTGCATGAGCTGAATGGTGCCGCCGATGACAAGGCCGGTCTTCCAGTCGCCCATGACGACTCCGGTGATGAGGCCCCAGAAAACGGCGTAATTGACGAAGATCATCGGGATGCCGTAGTAGTCCACGTGCTTGATGAAGGCCAGCAGGGTCAAAAGGACGACCTGCAGGATAGTGAAGTTGACCATATTTCCCCCTTAGATGAGGTCTGCGACGGAGACGGGCTTGTCGGCGGGCACGAACTGGGCCGTCACCTTGACGCCACGGGCGATGAGCGCCTTGTAGCTCTGGACGTTCTCGGCGGAGGCGTAGGCGCGCTGGGTGAGCTGGATGCCGTCCTCCTTGACGAGCGAGCCGCCGACGACCAGCGACGGGAGCTCGACGCCCGACTCGACCAGGCGAAGCATCGTCTCGGGCTCCTTGGCGATGACGAAGACCTTCTCGCGGTCGTACTTGCCCGCGGCGAAGTTCTTGAGCGCGGTCTGCTCGGAGATGATCGAAACGGCCATGCCCGCGGGGCGCGCCATCCTCATGGTGGACTTCAGGACCTCGTCGCCGGCGACCTTGTCGTCGATGACCATGACTCGGGTCGCGCCCGACACCGGGGCCCACTGCGTCACGATGATGCCGTGAAGCAGGCGATTGTCGATTCGTGCCATAACAACACTCATGTTTGCTCCTATCAAATGAAGTTTTGCGTTCGGTACTGCCTCGGCGCTATCCGGATTCGCGCCGGGCAAGGGGTTATCGGATTATTGAGGGCGCGCGGTCAGCTTGCGGCGGCGTGGGGAAGGTCACTCGTCGAGCAGGAGGTCCGAGGAGCCGAGGCGCTCTTCTCGCGCCGGGGCGGCGCTCACGCTTATGTAGTCGAAGACATATGCGATCTCGCTTACGGGAACCTCTACGCGATAGCGCGTCGAGATGCTCGAGAAGCTCTGCCTGAAGGACTCGATGAAATCGGCGCGTTCCTCCTCGAAGCGGTCCTGGCCAACATAGGTCTCAATGGGGTTTCTGGTAACAAGGCGCTCGACGAGACAGCAGAGGTGAACGTAGAGCCCAATGATGGCGTTGCTGCCGATCTTCTCGCCTGTCCTGCGCTGAAGCTCGTGCACGGCGCTCTCGATCTCATGGAATAGCCGCTCCGGGTCGAGGATGGTGATGGAGCGGATGACGTTCTGCAGCGTCATGTTCGAGAGCAGCTTCTCGTGGAAAGAAGAGAGCTCGGAAGCGTCAAGCCACCTGCCGAACACGGCATCAACCTTAGAGGCGGACGCCGTCGACATGATGTCCTCGAGGGCGACGAAGGGGACGGAGGCGACCCCGGGGTCTCCCGTGCCGATGACGGCGCAGACGCGGTGCTCGGAGAAAACGGCGTCGTTCGACCCGTTCGCGACGAGCTGCTTGAAGGGCCTCGTGAGCAGGCGCGCGCCTATGGTGCGCGGGAGGCTCTGCGAGACGAGCTGGCGTATCCTCTCCGCGGCGTCGACCCCGGACTCGGAGCAGAAGACGATGGCGTCCTCACGGTTGACGCGCTCGATCACCTTGCAGTGCGTCACGCACGCGGCGGTCGCATCGCCAAGAACCTCGGCGATGGACTTGCCGCCGAGCAGCCCGACCCCGATCTCGAGCGCAAGACCGGTAGAGACGTTGTTCACCACGCCGATAGTGGAGTCGGTAACGTTCTCGAGGGCCTTATAGGCCTCCTCCAAGGAGCCCATGTCGACGAGGAACACGACCCCGGTGCAGTAGGAATGGCGGTCGACGAGGCGCTGGAGCGGACCGACGATGTCCTTCAGCTGCTGGTCGTAGGGCATGTCGACAGCCTCGTACACATGCATGCCGAGCATACGGTTCGCCGCGTCGGCGATGCTCGTCGCCGTTGAGTAGCCGTGGGACAAGATGACGCAGAGCGTCCGAAGGGCCTTCGCATCGCGAGACTCCGATGCGACGCACAGCGTCAGAAGCGTCTTCGTGAAGTGATCGAGCGAGATTCCCAGCGCCCCTTCCACGTCTGCGGCGACCTGATCGGAGACACTCGAGGCAAACGGCAATTCGGAGGTCACGGCACCGAGGAGATGGGAGATTTGCTCCGCACAGGCAGACTTTCGCTTAGCCAGGCCGATACCCGGCCACAACTGCAGGCAAATCTCCTGGGCCAGTAGAAAAGCGACCTTCCTCGAAAGCTCGATGCCATAAGAAGAGCCTGCGTCGGCAAGGACCGCGCCCACGACGCGCTCGAAGGCGCGCGACCTCGAGGAGGCGACGCCGTGGTCGAAGATCAAGTGATCCTCAACGCCGCGCACAGCGGAGACAGCTTGCGAGACAAGCTCGGAGACAGAGAGCTCCCCGGCGCAGAATCGCTCATCGAGGGAGCACAGGGCATCGAGCGCCTGCTCGACCGGCCCTGTGCTCTCGGCGGCATCCAGAGACGCGTCGATCAGAACGCCATCGTCGGGCTGTTGATCGATCTGCGCGGAGGAGAGGAGCCCGCTGGGAAGAAGATACGGGCGAACGACGACGTAGTCGCCCTCGCGATTGAGGAACGCTTTGGCACAGCAGTTCGTCACGCAGGCGCGCAAGCCGGCGATGTTATCGGAAAAGTCCGCGTTCACGAGGCAACGGTATGCGCCGCGGCTGATCTTCACATCAGAACCGATTCGGCACCCCTCGCTGCGCAGGAAGCTCAAGATGAGATCCTCGCGCTCCTCGGGGGTCCGCTCCTTGAGTGAGGGGACGCGGGCACAGATGGGCATTTTGCTGTAGGCCGAGGAAACCTTCAGGTCATCGGCGGAAAGCGTCGTCGAAAGAACGAGGCGAGCGCGCGGCGCATCCTGGGAGGCATCGAGCCCGAGGGCCGTCGCAAGGCAGTGCTCCATCGCAGAGGGAGAGAGTGCCTCGATGCCGTTGACAAAGACCACACCCCCGCGCGCTTTCGCGATCGACTCGTCAAGAAGCCCGTTGAACGAGGCGGCGTCCGGGACCCCGGCGCAGTCGATGCGCACATAGGAGGAGTCGCGGGACAGCAAGCCCTGGTTCTTGCCGTACTCGTACACAAGGCGAGAAAGGAAAGACTTACCGACACCCACGCCGCCGCTCAAGAGGATGGGCAGGCCAAACGGAGGGTACTGAACCGCAGCCTTGCACTGCTCGACAACGGAGCTGAGGCTCATGTCGAAGCCCACGGCACGCGCGAAGTCGCGGTGATCGGCGATTCCCGTCGCCTGGATGAGGTCGGCGAGCGAGGCATACTCGCTTGCAGAGAGCTTTACCTGAAAACGCTTCTGGAACGCGCGGCGATGAAAATAACGGACAGGCCTGCCCGCCACCTTAACCACAAGACCGGCGCGAACAAGGTCGTTGAGGTACTGGCTCGCCAGGCTCCTGGAGATGATGAGCGTCTCGGCGATGTCGGAGGTGGACAGACGGGCAAGGTCGTCGAGCGAGACGGCAGAGGTGAGGGCCTCGAGATGCTCGAGAATCCTGTCCCTCATGTCGACGGGTTTCTTTGCCAAGCTGTCCTGTGTGGTCTTGTCCATGACTTCTTACCTCCTCGTACAAGGAGTATAAGGGGAGAACAGAGAACGGAAGGGGGCGCGTGGGGGAATCAACAGCTCCGAGGAAAAGTCCACCACTTGAGGGGCAGAAAACAACGGCCATTGAACATTCAGGGCCGACGCTCAACACTTCGGCTCGACACTTCGCTTTGGAAAGGGCCCGGCGCGCCGGGATCCCAACATAAAGAAGGGCCCCGGCGCGCAGGGCCTAAAGCTTAACCATGCGCGCGGCGATGCGGGCGCAGTCGCAGGCGGCCTTCTTCTCGAAAGTGTTGTAGTCGACGACCCGGCCCTCGGCGCAGGGCTTGTCGCTGATGGCGCGCACGACGACGAGGGGCACGCCGTTGAGATAGGAGGCCTGCGCGATGGTGCAGCCCTCCATCTCGCAGCACAGGTCGCCGAAGGCCGCGAGGATTCGCTCCTTCTGTTCCGCGGGCGAGACGAACTGGTCGCCGGAGACGACGCGGCCCTTGAGGACCTTAATGTCGGGGGCGACGGCGGCCGCGGCGGCGCACGCCGCCAGCAAGGGCCGGAACGGATCGCGCAAGATCAAGGCGTCGCCCGGGAGGTCGGGCGTTACCGTCAGCCGGCGCCGCGTCTGCCGCATCATGAGGGAGAACGGCCTGGCCGGCGCATACGGCAGGAAGAGGTTCAAGGTGCACCCCGGGGCGGTCAACGAGGCCGACGTGTCGAACGTCGTCGCGCGCGGCTTCGGCGGCAGGGCGCCGTGCACCCATATATGCAGCGACTTGGCCTGCGTGCGCGTCGGGGCGTCGTGGAACTACGTCTGCCTGCTCGTCGACCTCTGCAACGGGGAGATCGTCGGCCACTCCGAAGGACCGAGGAGGGACGCGCGAGCTCCGAGCCAAGCTCTTGGATTACGTGCACTGGTACAACAACTTCAGGATCCACTCGACGCTGGGCTACATGTCGCCGGTCGAGTTCAGGGAGGCGGGGCCGTCCCTCCCGGAATCGTCCAAATAAGTGTTGCCAATCCATAGCCAATCCAGCCATCATCTTCGCGAAGGCGGACGTCAGGAAAAGCTCGGCTTGAGCTCGGTCGGACGCGGTCTGTGGGGCATCATTCAGGCTCAGGGGGTCTCCTTGTCTTCTTCGGTCGCAACCTGAATGATAGGGACGGCCCCTTCTCTCTTTCCCCTTCGTTTTCGACGCGTCACCCTCTCGGCGGGCTTAAGGCCCGCGCTCGCGGGTGCAGGGGCTACGCCCAAACCCCAAAAACGTAACGCCGTGCTCGAAGCGTTTCCGGACGTCAGCGTAATCTCAAATCCCGTTCGTCAACTCATGGGCAAGCCACCTGAGACTACTCATTTCTCCTACTGGCAATGAAGACCTGTGACCTGCAGTTTTGCAAACTGCTTGAAAGCCACCTGCGTTGATTCACTTCCTATTGCAGCTGGCGGCTTGCACGCGAAAAGGCATTTAAGTTTCAAAACGGGCGTTTTCGGCGCTATCGAGCCTCCAAAGGCATCCCGCCGCGCCCTTTGGGACAAAAACAAAAACTCAAAGCCCTGAGTTCGAAAATAGTTTTTGGAGTTGTCCCGACTTTTGTCCCCGAAGCCGACGAAACGCGACAGGGTATCACCTGGCGGCACTCGATTCGAGACGGCACCGAAAACTGGATGCAACCGGAATGACGGGACGGCAGAACCGAAGCCATCGAGTGGGGATAGAAAAAGGCCCGGGTGCCGTGGCATCCGGGCCTTTGCTAGCAACTTGATGTTGCGGGCAGCTTAGAACTTGTGGCCGCACTTCTTGCAGACGCGCAGCTTGTTCTTGCCGTCCTTCTCGTGACCGACGCGGGTAACCTTACCGCACTCGGGGCAGACGAGATTGACGTTGGAGGCGTCGATGGGAGCCTCCTGCGAAACGATGCCGCCCTGCTGGTTGGCAGCGTTGGGCTTGACGGCCTTCTTGACGACCGAAACGCCCTCGACAACGACCTTGTTCTCGGCGGGGAGAGCACGCAGGACAACGCCCTGCTTGCCGCGATCCTTACCAGAGAGAACCTGGACCTTATCGCCCTTCTTGATATACATATATCTCCCCTAACTACAGGGTCTCGGGAGCGAGCGAGACGATCTTCATGTACTTCTTGTCACGAAGCTCGCGAGCGACGGGCCCGAAGATACGGGTGCCGACGGGCGAACCATCGTTGTTGATGACAACGCAGGCGTTCTCATCAAAGCGAATGTAGGAGCCATCCTTGCGGCGGATCTCCTTAACGGTGCGAACGACGACGCAACGGACAACGTCCTTCTTCTTGACGTTGGCGCCAGGGGTAGCCTCCTGGACAGCACCGATGAACACATCGCCGATGCCTGCATAACGACGCTTGGAACCGCCAAGCACCTTGATGCAGCGAATCTTGCGAGCGCCGGAGTTGTCGGCGACGTTCAGCATGGTTTGCATCTGAATCATGGTAGATGTTCCTCCGAACTAAGAACCGAAGAGAGGTGCGCAGCCTTTATACGGCCCGTGGTATGCAAGCCAGGCATACGCACATCTTCGGAAACGTACAAGTCGTAAGAGCGACTGCTTATTTAGCGCGCTCGACGACCTCGATGAGGCGCCAACGCTTCATCTTGGACATAGGACGGGTCTCCATAACGCGGACGGTATCGCCCACGCCAGCCGTGCACTCCTCGTCGTGAGCGTGCAGCTTCTTGGAGCTGGTCATCATCTTGCCGTACTTGGGGTGACGCTTGCGCTCGGTGATGGTGACAACAATGGTCTTGGCACCGGAGACGGAGGTAACGACACCCGTACGGACCTTACGCGAGTTACGCGAATCAGTCATGTTCTCTCCTTAGGTCCTACTCGGCGACAGCGGACTTCTCCGCTGCGATCTCGCGGGCGCGCTGCTCCGTGAGGACGCGAGCGATGTCCTTCTTCACGGTGTTGACGCGAGCGGTGTTGTCCAGCTGGCTGGTGGCCATCTGGAAACGAAGGTTAAAGAGCTCGGCGCGCATTTCCTTCAGCTTCTCAACGAGCTGAGCGTCCGAGAGCTCACGAATCTCTGCGGGCTTCATTAGTTCTCCTCCTTGGCGGCGGCGGCGTCCTCAGCAGCCCACTTGGCCTCGAGAGCGGCCTCCTCAGCCATCTCCTTCTCGATGCGCTGCTCAGCGTTCTTGGCAGCAACAATCTTGGTCTTGATGGGAAGCTTGTGCTGTGCAAGACGCAGAGCCTCGCGAGCGACCTCCTCGGGCACGCCCTTGACCTCGAACATGATGCGGCCGGGCTTGACGACGGCCACCCACTCCTCGGGGTTACCCTTACCAGAACCCATGCGAGTCTCGGCAGGCTTCTTGGTGATGGGCTTATCGGGGAAGATCGTGATGTAGACACGACCGCCACGCTTCATGTAGCGGGTCATGGCAATACGAGCGGCCTCGATCTGACGGTTGGTGATCCAATGGGCCTCGAGAGCCTGGATACCAAACTCGCCGAAATGCAGCTCGGTATTACCCTTGGCCTGGCCCTTCATGGAGCCACGCTGCACCTTGCGGTGAAGAATACGCTTAGGGGCAAGCACTACTGACCCCTCCTCTCGGAGTTACGACGACGAGGACGGGAAGAGCCCTCGAGTGCAGGGTTGGGAACAGGCTGGCCCGGGAGCTTCTCGCCCAGGTAGATCCAGACCTTCACGCCGCAAGCGCCCATGGTGGTGCTGGCGACAGCCGTGCCGTAGTCGATCTTGGCACGGAGGGTGTGCAGAGGCACGCGACCCTCGCGGTACCACTCACGACGGCCCATCTCGGCACCGCCGAGACGACCGGAGCACTGGATACGGATGCCCTTAGCGCCGGCCTTGCGGGCGGACTGGACAGCCTTGCGCATAGCGCGACGGAAGGCAACGCGGCCCTCGAGCTGCTCGGCGATAGACTGAGCAACGAGGTTGGCGTCGAGCTCGGGGCGCTTGATCTCGACAACGTCGACGGAGAGCTGGCCCTTGGAGACGCCAGCGACCTTCTCGAGCTCGGTGCGGAGGGTATCGATTTCGGCACCCTTCTTACCGATGACAACGCCGGGGCGAGCGGTGAGGATGATGACCTTCACCTTGTCGCCAGCGCGCTCGATCTCGACGCGGGAGACAGCTGCGCGGGAAAGACGCTTCTCGAGGTACTTGCGGATCTCGAGATCGTTACCGAGGGTCTTAGCGTAATCCTTCTCTGCGAACCAGCGGGAGCGCCAGTTCTCGGTGATGCCAAGACGGAAGCCGGTGGGGTAGACTTTCTGACCCATACAGCTTTACGCCTCCTTTCGAGGAGCAACGACGACGGTGATGTGGGAAGTACGCTTCAGAATGCGAGAAGCGGAACCCTTGGCGCGGGGACGGATGCGCTTAAGCGTCGGACCCTCGTCAACATAGGCAGCGGCGACAACCAGGTTGTCGGCACGCAGACCGTTGTTGTTCTCGGCGTTCGCAACGGCGGAACGGAGAACCTTCTCGACATCCACGGCGACGGCGCGGTCGCAGAAGTGGAGGATGTCGAAGGCCTGAGCGACAGGCTTGCGGCGGATCAGATCGACCACCAGGCGGGCCTTGCTGGGGGAAACACGCACGTACTTAGCGACGGCGCGAACCTCGGTGGCCTCAGTTTCAATAGACTTAGTTGCCATTTACGGTTAACCCCCTATTTGGCCTTGTGGCCACGGAACGTACGAGTCGGCGCGAACTCGCCGAGCTTGTGACCAACCATGGACTCGGTAACATACACGGGCACATGCTTGCGGCCGTCGTGGACGGCGATGGTGTGACCAACCATCTCGGGGAAGATGGTGGACGCGCGGGACCAGGTCTTCACGACGTCCTTCTTGCCAGCCTCGTTCATCGCGGTGATACGCGAGAGAAGGCGAGTCTCCACGAACGGGCCCTTTTTGAGACTTCTGCTCATAAGTGCTTTCTCCTAAAACTCGGTATCCGAAATTACTTCTTACGGCGACGAATGATGTGCTGGTTCGAGACCTTCTTCTTCTTGCGCGTACGAAGGCCCTTCGTCGGCTTACCCCAGGGGGTAACAGAGGGACGACCAGAGGTGTGGTTCTTGCCCTCGCCACCGCCGTGCGGGTGGTCGACAGGGTTCATGACGGTACCGCGGACGGTCGGGCGCACGTTCATGTGACGCTTACGGCCGGCCTTGCCGATGACGATGTTGGCGTGATCGGCGTTGCCGACCTCACCGACGGTGGCGCGGCAGGTAACGAGGATGCGGCGCATCTCGGAGGAAGGCATACGGACGATAGCGTACTTGCCCTCCTTACCCATCAGCTGGCAGGAATTACCGGCGGAACGGGCGATAGCAGCGCCCTTGCCCGGCTGGAACTCGACGGCGTGGATGAGCGTACCGACGGGGATGTCGGCGAGGGGCAGAGCGTTGCCCGGCTTGATGTCGGCGTCAGAACCGGACATGATGGTCTGACCGACCTCGAGGCCCTTGGGGGCCAGGATGTAGCGCTTCTCACCGTCAGCGTAGTGCAGCAGAGCGATGCGAGCGGAACGGTTCGGATCGTACTCGATCGTGGCAACCTTGGCGGGCACGCCGTCCTTGTTGCGCTTGAAGTCGATCACGCGGTAACGACGCTTCACGCCGCCGCCCTGGTGGCGGGTGGTGATGCGGCCGTTGTTGTTACGACCGGCCTTCTTGGGCAGGGGCTCGAGAAGAGACTTCTCGGGCTTGGTGCAGGTGATCTCGGAGAAATCGGAGATCGTCTGCCAACGCCTACCAGCGGAGGTCGGCTTAAGGTGCTTTACAGCCATTACAATCCCTTTCAATAGGAATCCGTTAGCCATCGCAGACAGGGATTCGAGGTTCTGCCTCGGGTGCGATGACACCGGACGTATACACGGTTCCGGGCGTGTCCATTTTATACGCCCGAAACCTTGAGCTCTCGCCTCCCCTATTTGGGAGGCATGAGCTCACTCAACAGCAGCGAGTCTTAGGCCTGGTTGCCAAAGACCTCGATGGTGTCGCCCTCGGCCAGCGTGACGATGGCCTTCTTCCAAGAACGGGTCTTGCCGGCGACATAGCGCACGCGCTTGGTCTTGGGCTTGACCGTCAGGGTGTTCACGCGAACGACCTTGACGCCGAAGATCTCCTCGACAGCGTCCTTGATCTGATACTTGTTAGCATCCTTGGCGACCTCGAACGTGTACTTGTTCAGCTCCATGCCGGAGAAGGAACGCTCGGACACGATCGGACGGATGATGATCTCGTGGGCGGTCATTTATGCAAGCACCTCCCCGAAGTGAGCGGCGATGTCGGCGGGCATCAGCACAGCGTTGTTGTTGACGAGATCGTAGGTGTTGGCCTCGTCGGCAGTGATGATGAACGTCTTGGGAATGTTGCGGAACGACAGGTAGGCGTTGACGTCCTCATCGCGAACGATGATGGTCAGACGCTTGCCCTCAAGGCCGAGAGCCTTGAGCATGGCGACGGCAGCCTTGGTGGAAGGCTTCTCGAAGCCGTAGTCGTCGACGAGCACGAGCTCGCCATCGGCCAGCTTGGCGGACAGCGCGGAGCGCATAGCCAGCTTGACCTCCTTGTTGTTCATACGCTTAGCGTAGGAACGGGGCTTGGGGGCGAAGACAACGCCACCGTGACGCCACTGGGCAGCACGGATGGAACCCTGGCGGGCACGGCCGGTGCCCTTCTGACGCCAAGGCTTCTTGCCGCCACCGGAAACCTCAGAGCGACCCTTAGCAGACTGGGTGCCCTGACGCCAAGAGGCCATCTGGCACTTGACGATGTGGTGCATAACGTGGATGTTCGGCTCGATGCCGTACACCTCAGCGGCGAGCTCGGCCTCGGCGACCTTCTTGCCCTCGCTGTTCTTTACTTCAAACTTTGCCATTTAAGTGTTCTCCTTGGTATGACGCTGGGCTAAATGGGCTGGGCCCTTAGGCCATACGGATGGCGACGAGACCATTCTTGGCACCCGGGACAGCGCCCTTGACCAAGATGAGGTTCTGCTCGGCATCGATGCGGACAACGGAAAGGTTCTTGACGGTAACGCGCTCGTTACCCATGTGACCGGCCATCTTGACGCCCTTGAGGACGCGCGCAGGATAGGCGCACTGACCGATAGAACCGGGGTGACGCTGGAAGTGAGAACCATGCGTCATAGGACCGCGGCGCTGACCCCAGCGCTTGATGCGACCCTGGAAGCCCTTACCCTTGGAGGTACCGATGACGTCGACCTTCTCGACATCAGCGAAATCAGCGACGGTGACGACCTCGCCGACCTTGTGCTCCTCGCCGTTCTCGACGCGGACCTCACGAAGGAAGCGGACAGGCTCGACGCCAGCCTTGGCGAAGTGACCAGCCATGGGCTTGTTCACGTTCTTGGCCTTGATGTCGCCGAAACCGATCTGGACGGCGTCATAGCCGTCGGTTGCCTGAGTTTTAACCTGCGAGACAGCGCAGGGGCCAGCCTGGATGACCGTGACGGGAACGACGTTGTCGTCCTCGTCCCAAACCTGGGTCATGCCAATCTTGCGGCCGAGAATCATGCTGATCAAGATATGATCCCAACTCTCGCGTGGTCTTGGGACAATGCGTACACCACCGAGCGTACGCCCCTAGAGGACCACTACTTACACGACGTGCTCCCCAGTCTTGTATTACGCCCGGACTACCTGACAACCCTATTAAGCAGGCATTTTGTCCAGCCAGAATACTCCCCTGGTTTCACACAGCTGTTTAGTATACACGGCTGCGGGCGTATCCATCGAGATTCATATTTCACTCACATTGTTTACGCAGGTAAAGTGCATGGATGGCTCCCGAGCACGGCGGAGGGCCGGAGAAATATATTAAGGTCCCTGCTCTACAGTCCTGCGCAAGACGGAGAGCACATTAAGTGCTCTCCTTTGCGTGCGGAACTCGCGATGACCTTAATATATTTCTCCGGCCCTCCGCCGTGCTCGGGAGACGACACGTTGATGTCTGCTTAACTCTGCTCGCTCAGCTAATTACTTTGTTGGGGGTCCACTATTTGCTGGAGGGTGAACTTACATTGCATTGGCTCGCCTTCTGCTTGTAGCTTTTCCCCATCGAAATCGAAGATCATGATGGCGCAGTTGGGGAGTTTTGTTGGGAGCTCGAAGCCCTCTGGGGCTGCAGCCTTGACGAATTGGCGGCTGGCGCTGCCGTGGCTTACTGCTAGGAGGGTTTCGATGCCCTCGGCGCCCATGAGATTGGTGAGGGTGCCCACCATGCGCTCCTGCAGGGCATGGCTTCCTTCTCCGCCAAATGGGATCAGGTCCTCGCCGGGGTCCCAGACGTCGGTGGGTAGGGCGTCGTGGGGGCCTTCTTCGAAGGTGCCGTAGCTGCGCTCGATGATGCCTTCGCAGGGCTCGACTGCTGCATCCCGGCCGAGGAGTTCGGTTGCGACGAGACTTGCCGTGTCCATGGCTCGGCCTAAGGGCGAAGAGACCACTTTGTCGGGGACGACGCCGTGGGCTTTGAGCCATGCGGCTGCCATTCCCGCTTGCTTGCGGCCCAGATCGGTCAACGGAGAATCGCAGCGGCCCTGGACCAGCTTTTTGACGTTGAACTCCGTCTGACCGTGGCGGAGTAGATACAGCTTCTTCATGCTCTCCCCTTCTGCATAACCTGCTTTGCCGGCACAGCCTTACTCGTGAGTATGCCCTACGTAGTCTTCGTCGATCGTGATCTTGGCAATCGACTTGGGATATTCCGATTCGACCCGTTGTGCCAGCGCGTGCTTTAAGTCTTCGGCACTCATCTGCAGATCCGAGGGACGCACGCAGTCAAAGATCACGTTGGTGTGCGTGGGGCCCGGAACACAGCGTAGGTCGTGGATCGAGAGGCGGCTATCAATCTCTTGAGCCATAGCGTTGACGCGCAGACGCATGCTCGCCACCTTTGGATCGTCGGTCACGATGGGGTCGTAATGGAGCGTGACAATCATGCCGTCTTCGTTCCTAAATGCCTGTTCAATGTTGTCGAGCGTGTCGTGACTTTCCAGCGGGCTGGCCTCAGCCGCCATCTCGGCGTGGGCACTTGCGAACTTTCTGCCTGGGCCGTAGTCGTGAACCATCAAATCGTGAACGCCCAAAACGCCGGGGTAGCTCATGATTTTGTCTCGAATGTGCTTGACCAGCTTAGGATCGGGCGCCTGGCCCAAAAGCGGGCTCACCGTATCCTGGATGAGTTCAAAGCCGCTCCAGCCAATATAGGCGCCAACGGCAAGGCCGACCCATGCATCTAGATTGATATGCGTCACCTGCGAAACAATCGCGCACGCCAACACGGCGCCCGTGGCTAGAACATCGTTCTTGGAATCCTGCGCGGTCGCATGCAGCGTCTCGGACTCAATGCGATCGCCGAGTTTTTGGTTGAGGGCCGCCATCCAAAGCTTTACGACCATCGAAAGCGCAAGGACTGCCACCAGGGCAAGCGAGAACTCGACAGGTTCGGGGTGGATGACGCGCTCAACCGAGGACTTGATAAGCTCAAGGCCGATCAGCAGTACGAGTGCCGCCACGACCAGACCCGAGAGATACTCGTAGCGACCGTGGCCGTAAGGATGCTCGGGGTCGGCCGGCTTGCTCGCCAGCTTAAAGCCCAACACGCTCACGATGTTCGAGCTAGCATCGGACAGGTTGTTCATGGCATCCGCCACGATCGAAACCGATCCCGAAACCACACCAATTGCGCCCTTCGCAGCACATAGTGCCACATTGGCGAGAATACACACCACGCCCGTCAACGTGCCCACGCGCGCACGGTCGCCCTGCGCGCGCTTAACAATCCACTCGACCATCTGCATCCGCCCCCACGGTACTACCTATATATCTATTGCTCAAACGGATTGTAGTGTAGCCACTTTGTCCTCCAGATACAAAAAGGCCGCAACCCGCACGGGCCACGGCCTTGGAACATGACAAAGGAATCGTCCTTGTGTCGCACAGGTTTATGCGCTCACTTCAGCAGCGCTCGCCACTGTTTCGGGTGAATCGGCTCCGTCCTCCGTCGTCTGCCCCTTCGCCGGCACCACGCCAAAGCAGTAGCTCAGCGCCGCAGACACCGCAAATGCCACACCGCCGGCAGCACAGCACCACAGCAGGTTCGAGATGCCGCCCGTGGCAAAGCCAATGACCATGAGGACATTCGTCATGCCGATGGTATAGGCCGTAACGTGGCCCACGGCCGCAACAAGGCCTCCGACGGCACCGCCAATGGCCATGCACGTCAGGCACCTGCCATATTTAAAGCCGCAACCGTACAGCGCCGGCTCGCTTACGCCGCCAAGAACACCCGAGATTGAATAGCCCAGCATGAGCGCCTTCTCGTCCTTATCCGCAACGCGAAGCGACGCGCCAAAAGGCATGCCCCAAACGGCGAACGTCGCCATCGTCGCGGCAATCAGGATGCACGAATCCGTTCCCACACTCATAAACTGCGCGTACGCAAGCGATAGGACAACGCTGCTGATGCCCGCGATCTTAAGAAACTCCCAACCCGCGGCAAGCCCCATGAGCGTGAGCAGCGACACGATGCCACCGGAATTGCCAAGCATAAACATAAGCTGGCCCAACAGCATGCCCAGATAGCTGCCCGCCGGCGCTGTAATACACAGCGAAACCGGAACCATGACGAGCATGGTTGCAAGCGGAACGAACGAAAACGCCACGGCCTTAGGGATAATGCGCGAAAAGAAACACTCCACTCGCCATAGCACAGGCACCGAGATAAGGACCGGAATAACAGTCGTCGTGTAATCGTTGACCGGCGCGGGAAACAGACCATACACGGAAGTCATCGATGCCCCCGTCGTCGATGCGGCATCAACGAGCTTAAGCAGATCGGGCGCAATCAATACGCCGCCCAGCATCATGCCCAGCTGCTCCGAGCAACCGAGCTGGCGGGCGGCCGCCCAACCAAGATAAATGGGCAAAAAGTAGTAGCCGGCGTTATAGAGCCAACTGTAGAACAGGCGATAGATTTCGGAATCGGCAGACCACAGGCCCAGCATGCCTTCGCCCATAATGACGGCGGCGGTGCGGAACAACGCCGCGCAAACAATAAAGGGCAGCGCCGACATCATGCTTTTGGACAGATAGTCCACCACGGCCATGGCGTTTGATGAAACCGTCGTTGTAAACGAGGTGTTAGAAACTTGTGACATGGAACGCCTTTCCCAATGTGACATGCGGGCTGTCCCTTTGTCACATCGTGCGGTACTGACCGATTGCGCGGTACTTTTCGTAGCGGAGGTTTGTGAGGGTCGCGTCGTCGAGCTGCCCAAGCGTATCGAAGGCATCAAATGCCGAGGACATGACGGCACCGGCGATCTCCTCATGCGACAGGCCCCTATCGTCAACAATGCCATCGATAATGCCGAGCGCCAACAGATCGGGGGCCGTGAGCTTAAGCGCCTCGGCGGCCTCATTCGCGCGCTCGGTATCCTTCCACAGGATCGACGCACAGGCCTCGGGGCTCACGACCGAATAGGCCGAGCTCGAGAGCATCAGGATGCGGTCGGCCACGGACAGCGCCAGCGCGCCACCAGAGCCACCCTCGCCTGTCACAACCGAGACAATCGGCGTCTTAAGGCCGCTCATCTCCATGAGATTCTGGGCAATCGCCTCGCCCTGGCCGCGCTCCTCGGCACCGATGCCGCAAAACGCGCCCGAAGTATCGACCAGGCACAGAACCGGTCGACCAAACTTTTCGGCCTGGCGAATAAGGCGACGCGCTTTGCGGTAGCCCTCGGGATGCGCCATGCCAAAGTTGCGGCGCATGCGCTCTTTGGTCGTGGTGCCGCGCTCGATAGCGATAACCGTCACGGGACGTCCGTCTTTCCAGCCAATGCCACCCACCACGGCGGCGTCGTCACCAAAGTAACGGTCGCCGTGCAGCTCCACAAATCCATCCAGGCCCAGCGAGATCATCTCGCCTGCCGTGGCGCGATCTGCCGAGCGGGTCTGCTTGACAATCTCGAGCGCGGTTTTTGGTGCCGCCGAGCGCTTAAACAAGTGTCCCAGCTTTTTGCCGCGACGACCCATATGCACGATCTCATGCGGAGCCCCTAGGCCGGGCGCGCGCCCTTCGTGCAGCGCCAGCAGCTCGCCTACCGTGAGCGCAATCTCGCCACGCAGAACAACGGCATCGCAAAAGCCGTGCTCCAGCAAAAACTCGGAGCGCTGAAATCCCTTGGGCAGGCGCTTGTGCATGTTCTGCTCGATCACGCGCGGGCCGGCAAATGCCGTCAGGGCATCGGGCTCGGCCAGGATAATGTCGCCCTCCATGGCAAAGCTCGCGGTTACGCCGCCGGTCGTGGGGTCGGTGAGCACCGTGATATACAGGCCGCCCGCCTCGCTGTGGCGCCTAACCGCCGCAGAAATCTTGGCCATCTGCATAAGCGATGTCACGCCCTCTTGCATGCGCGCACCGCCCGAAACGGTAAAGCCGACAACTGGCAATCCCAGCTCGGTCGCATGCTCAAATGTGCGACAGATCTTCTCGCCCACCACGGAGCCCATCGAGCCCATCATAAAGTTGGCATCCATAAAGAAGAGTGCGGTATCGCAACCGCAGATTTTGCCCCTGCCGCACACAACGGCATCGCGCTCGCCCGAACGCTCGCTCACGCTCTTGAGTTTGTCGGCATAACCGGGAAACGAGAGGAAGTCCTCCGACGCCAGATTAGCATCCCATTCCTCAAACGTGCCCTCGTCGACCGTCATGCGCATACGGTCGCGCCCACTCACGCGAAAGTGCTTGCCGCAACGGGGGCACACCTCGAGGTTGTCGTGCAGGCGTGCCTCATCGATCACACGGCGGCACTCCGGGCACTTGATAAACACGTGGCGCGCGGGAAACTCGGCGCATGACTCGGTCATCGGCCCCTCGAGGACGTTGACCGTCTTCGCTTTCCTATTCATCAGCATAGAGATGCCCCATCAGATCGGTGTGATACATGCCCGACAAGAACTCGTCGTTTGCCAGCACGTCGAGCTGAAGCTCGCTGTTTTCGCTCACGCCCCCAATCACGAGCTCGCCCAGGGCCGAGCGCATCTTGCGAATGGCGCCGTCACGCGTGGGCGCACACACGATGAGCTTGCCGAGCATGGAGTCGTAGTACGGCGGAACTTTCGCACCGGTAAACATGGCGGAATCCCAGCGCACGCGCGGGCCACCCGGCACACGCAACGCGGTGACCGTTCCGCACGACGGCAGAAAGTCCGGCGTTTCGGCATTGATGCGGCACTCCATGGCGTGGTTGCGCACCGGCATGTCCTCCTGCTCAAAGGGCAGAGGCTGGCCGGCTGCCACGCGCAGCTGCCACTTGACCAAGTCGGTATCGGTTACAAACTCTGTAACCGAATGCTCCACCTGCAAGCGCGTGTTCATTTCCATAAAGTAGAAATTGCCGTCGTCCGAGTACAGAAACTCGATGGTGCCAGCGCCCTCATAACCGACGGCACGAGCCAAGTCGCGCGCCGCCTTGTGCATACGGGCACGAATATCGTCGCGTCCGTCGAGGCACGGCGCGGGGCTCTCCTCGATCAGCTTTTGGTTGCGGCGCTGCACCGAGCACTCGCGCTCGCCGAGTGAAAACACATGGCCCTGCTTATCGGCCATAATCTGTACCTCAACGTGATGCGCCGGCGCGACGAACTTCTCCATGTAGCACTCGCCGTCGCCAAAAACGGCCTCGCCCTCGGCACGCGCCTCGATGAACGCCTTTGCCGCGTCTTCCACGCGCTCGACCTTGCGAATACCGCGACCGCCACCGCCGGCACGCGCCTTGATGAGCACGGGACAGCCGATGCGCTCGGCCTCGGCCGTCGCCTCCTCGGGGCTTTTGAGCAAATCGCAGCCCGGCACGATGGGCACGCCCGCGGCAGCAGCCGTTCGGCGTGCGGCGTCCTTGTCGCCCATGCTGTCGATCACCTCGGCCGAAGGACCGACAAACGCCAGACCGTACTTGTCGCAGTCGCGCACGAAGCTCGCCTTCTCGGAGAAAAAGCCATAGCCGGGATGGATCGCCTTTGCCCCCGACTTTACGGCACAGGTGAGCACGGCATCGTCGTTGAGGTAGCTCTCGGCAAGACGCGGGCCGCCGATGCAATACGCCTCGTCGGCAAGCTGCACGTGCAGCGCGTCCGCATCGGCCGTGGAATAAACGGCGACGGTCTTGATGCCCATATCGCGGCACGCGCGGATAACACGAACCGCGACTTCGCCGCGGTTGGCGATGAGCACTTTGTCGAACATGAAGCCTTCCTTAACTTTCGTGCATGAGTGCAAAAGACATATCGGCGCGGCAGCAAACCTCACCGTTGACGCTCGCAGTACCCGTCGCAAAGCGGAACGGCCCGCGCGCACGCGTGATGGAGCACACTAGATCCACCGTGTCGCCCGGGCGCACCGGACGCTTAAAGCGCACCTTGTCCAGACTCGTGTAGAACGGCGTCGCGCCGCGCGCCTCCTCATCGCCCATCAGCAGCACGCAGCAGTTCTGGGCGAGCATCTCGCACTGAATCACGCCGGGAACGACCGGGTTTCCCGGAAAATGTCCCTGCAAAAAGTACTCGTCGCCTGTAATCGTGATCTTGCCGTGGGCCTCGTCGCCCACCAGCTCGGCTTCGTCGAGCAAAAGCATCGGCTCGCGATGCGGTAACAGCTTCTTGAGCTCTTCTTTGTTCATGGATATCACCTATCCGATCCTCATGAGGCAGCTGCCAAACTCCACGAGGTCGCCGTCGGCCACGCAGATCTCGAGCACCTCACCGTCTGCCTCGGCCGTCACCTCGTTGAGAACCTTCATGGCCTCGATGATGCAGAGGGTCTCGCCGGCCTTGACCTTGGAGCCCACGCGCACAAATGGCTCGTCGCCCGGCGCAGGGGCAGCATAGAAGACGCCCACCATGGGAGCAGTCACCTCGGTGCCCTTGGGCTCCGGCGCGGCGGCAGGTGTCTGCGTGGCGGGTTCCGGTGCGGCAGGCGCGACTGTGGGAGCTGCAACTTGAGCGGCCATGGCGCTCGGCATAGGCATGGGCACGGCAACCGGCTGCGCCACACTCGCGCGCTCGAGTTCGACCGCGGTGCCATCGGGCTCCTCAACGCGTACGCGCGTGAGGCCGCGGTCCTCCATCACATCGGCTATCTCGGCAAGTCTTTTGGAATCCATGCTCTAGCTCCTCGTATATCTACGCAGCGCGATGGCGGCGTTGTGCCCGCCAAAGCCCAGGTTGGTCGAAAGCGCCCAGGTAAGGTCGGCGCGAACCGCGCGATTGGGCGTGTAATCAAGATCGCAGGCGGAATCGGGCGTGTGGTAGTTAATGGTCGGCGGCACCACGCCCTGCTCGAGTGCCATGGCGCAGGCCATGACCTCGATGGCCCCCGTGGCACCGATCATGTGCCCCGTCATCGACTTGGTCGACGAGACATGTGCGGCGCGCGCCGCGTCCTCGCCGAGCGCTCGCTTAATGCCCGCCGTCTCGGACGAATCATTAAGCTTGGTCGAGGTGCCGTGGGCATTGATGTAGAGGCCCTCGGAAGGCTTGACGTCGCCCTCGGCCACCGCCAGCGATATCGCGCGGGCAATGCCGGCGGCCTCGGGATCGGGACTCGTGATGTGATAAGCATCATCGGTGTTGCCGTAGCCCACGACCTCGGCATAAATGTGCGCACCGCGCGCCTGCGCATGTTCCATGCTCTCGAGTACCAGCACGCAAGCGCCCTCGCCCATCACAAAGCCGTCGCGGTCTGCATCGAACGGGCGGCAAGCCGTCGCAGGATCGGGGTTGGTGGTCAATGCGCGGCAGGACGTAAAGCCTGCAACGGCATCGGGGATAATGGCCGCCTCGGCGCCGCCCGCGAGGATCGCGTCGGCATAGCCGTGCTTGATGGCGCGGAACGCCTCGCCCACCGCATGGGCCGAGGTCGCGCAAGCAGTCACGACTGGCAGGGTCGGTCCCTTTGCCTTGTGGCGGATCGCGATATTGCCCGAAGCCATGTTGGGGATCATCATCGCAATCATATAGGGCGATGCGCGGCGAGGTCCACGATCGGCGATCGTGTGGACGTTGTCGACGAGCGTCGTCATGCCGCCCACGCCCGAGCCCACGTAGACGCCCAGGCGCTCACGATCGATGGCGCCTTCGACATCAAAGCCCGCATCGTGCATTGCCTCGTCCGAAGCCGCCATCGCAAACTGAACGCAGGGGTCCAGATGCTTGGCGTCACGCTTGCCAAAGTACTCGTTGCCGTCAAAGCCCTTGACTTCGGCCGCCACCTTGACGGTAAACGCATCGGTATCGAAGTGCGTGATCGGGCCGATGCCACAGGTCCCGGCGCACATGGCCGCCCAGGTGGCAAGCGCGGTGTTGCCGAGCGGCGATACGGCACCGATGCCGGTGATTGCAACTCTCTGTTCCATCATGGTCTCCTCATCCAAGCCGTTCTTCGGCCCTGGTTTCTACATCGCCATTCCGCCGTCGACGCGCACGACCTCGCCCGTAATGTAAGCAGCCGCATCGCTCGCTAAAAAGCGCACCACGCCGGCCACTTCCTCGGGACGTGCCATGCGCTTAAGGGGAATCTGTTCCTCGGTTGCCGTACGCACCTTCTCCGAGAGCTTTGCCGTCATATCTGTCTCGACAAACCCGGGGGCGACCGCGTTCGCTCGTACGCCACGAGGCGCAAGCTCGCGCGCCACCGCCTTGGTAAGCCCTATCACGCCCGCCTTGGAAGCAGCGTAGTTGGCTTGCCCGGCATTGCCCATCAGGCCCACGACCGAGCTCATGTTGACGACGCAACCGCCGCGCTGGCGCATAAAGGTCTTGGTGAGCGCGCGCGTCATATTGAATGTTCCCTTGAGATTGACATCGAGCACGCGATCGAATGCGTCATCGCCCATGCGCATGAGCAGGCCATCGCGGGTGATGCCGGCGTTGTTGACGAGCGCCCAAATGGAACCAAAGTCGTTGAGGACCGCTTCCACGCACGCGTTGACGGCAGCGGGATCGGCCACGTCGCATTGATATGCGCGTGCCGTGGCGCCAACCGCCTCACAGGCTTCGCACGTCTTGCGCGCCGCATCGACGCTGCCGGCATAGACGACGGCGATATCAAAGCCGTCCTCCGCCAGACCGACAGCGCAGGCGCGGCCGATACCCCGCGAGCCGCCCGTGACCAGTGCCACGCGACGTGAGTCGTTGCGCTCGAGCGCGCCGTTGTTCAAGTTGCCCATGTCATTCCTTTCGGGTTACAGCCCTGTGGACTATGCGAGCTCGTCGGCAATAGCTGCGACCTGCTCGGCCGTTTCGCACGAATACACGCGAACGTCGCTCAGCGTACGCTTGACCAGGCCCGACAGCGTTTTGCCAGGGCCGACCTCAATAAACGTGTCGATGCCCTGATTCTGCAGAGTATGCAGCGTGTCGACCCAACGAACGGCATGACTCACCTGATTGGCCAAGACATCCGATGCCGCTCGCGGGTCCGCCGGATAGGGCGCCGCCGTCATGTTTGCCATGACCGGAATCAGCAGCGGTGACGGCGCGTGGCCGGCTTGGATATACGTCGCCAGCCCCTCAGTCGCCTCGGCCATATAGGGGCTATGGAATGCGCCCGACACCGCGACTTTCATAGCGCGGCCGCCAGCCTCTTTTACTAGGACGTCGAGCTCCTGCAGCGCCTCGGGCGCTCCGGCAACAACCGTCTGCTGCGGACTGTTGTAGTTGACCGGCCAGCAGTCCTCGCCGGCCTGTTTTGCCAGGTTCTCGACTTGCGCCGCATCGAGCTTGATGACGGCGCGCATGCCGCCCGGATGGCGCTCGGCAGCCGCGGCCATCAGCGCCGCGCGCTCGCACACGAGCTCAAAGCCCGCTCGCGTATCGAACGCCCCCGCAAAGGTGAGCGCGGCGACCTCGCCAAGCGAAAAACCCGCACAGGCGGCAGGTACCACGCCGCGCTCACGCAGGGCGGCAGCCGCTGCCAGATCGTGAACGAACACGCACGGCTGCGTGTTCTCGGTCTGCGAGAGTTCCTCCTTGGAGGCGCTTCGGCACTGCTCACTGGTCCCCGGGCGCACCTCGTCGACAATGGCGAACACCTCGGCAGCCGCCGGCGATGTCTCGATCAGGTCGACGCCCATCGCGGGATGCTGGGCACCCTGACCGGCAAATAGAAACGCTACGCTACCCATGCGGACGCACCCTTCAGGACATGCTCGGCGCCATCGACCAGATCGTCGACGATTTCGCGTGCACTCTGGCGTTCGTTGACCATGCCAGCAATCTGTCCGCACAGATACGAGCCCTCTTCGTAATTACCGTCCTTTGCGGCTTTACGAAGCGCGCCCGTGCCCATGGCCTCGAGTTCCTCGGCATTTGCGCCCGCCGCCTCGCTCTTGGCATACGCGTTAGTGAAGGGGCTCTTGAGGGCGCGAACCGGATGCCCCGTCGAGCGACCGGTCGCACGCGTCGACGTGTCGCCCGCCTTGAGCACCAGCTCTTTGTACTGCTCCGATACGGTGCACTCGTTTGCGACCAGAAAGCGTGTTCCCACCTGCACGCCGGCGGCGCCGAGCATAAAGGCGGCCGCCACACCGCGGCCATCGGCGATGCCGCCAGCCGCAACCACGGGAATATCGACCGCATCGACAACCTGCGGCACCAGTGCCATCGTCGAAGTCTCGCCAATATGGCCGCCCGATTCGGTGCCCTCGGCAACCACGGCAGTGGCTCCGCGACGCGCCACGAGGCGAGCCAGAGCCACCGAAGCCACGACGGGAATAACCTTGATGCCCGCATCGCCCCAGGCCTTCATGTACTTGGTGGGATTGCCGGCGCCGGTCACCACAACGGGCACCCGCTCATCAATCACCACTTGTGCGACCTCGTCGACAAACGGGCTCATGAGCATGACGTTGACGCCAAAAGGCTTATCCGTCTTGGCGCGCAGCTCGTGAATCTGGTCGCGTAGCCAGTTGGCATCGGCGTTCATCGCCGCGATAATCCCTAGGCCGCCCGCCTCGGACACTGCGGACGCCAGCGAGGCATCGGCAATCCAGGCCATGCCGCCCTGGAACACGGGCTTTTCGATGCCGAGCAGCTCGCAGAGAGGAGTCTTGAGCATCTCTACTTCTCCAATGCCGCCTCAACCGTATCGACGAACTCGCCGACCGTCTTAGGGTTCTCCTCGGTATCGAGCTGGATGCCAAACTCGTCCTCGACGGCGACGAGAATCTCGACGGTGCCCAGGCTGTCGAGGCCAATCTCCTCGAGCGTGGACTCGGGCTTCATCTCGACATCGTCAAGGCCGGCGGTCTCGCGGATAACGTCGCAAACGCGCTCGAAGGTCTTCTGATCTGCCATGGTAGTTCTCCTTTGGTTGTGCCCTAGGGCGTTTTTATTTCCTATGTGCGACTACTTCCAACGAAGCAGATAGCCACCTATATCCAGACCGGCGCCAAATCCAACCAAGGCGATGGTGTCGCCCACATTCAGTGCGTCGGTGCGTGCCAGTCGGTCAAGCGCAAAGGGAATGCAGGCGCTCGAAATGTTGCCGGTCTCCCGCAGCGTTCGAACCATGAGCTCGTCTGGCACGCCGAGGCGCTTGACCGCCTGACTCAGGATTCGTTCGTTAGCCTGATGGAATACAAAATGATCGATGTCTTCGACCGAAATGCCCGCATCGCTCGCAAGCTTATGGACCGTGTCGCAGATGGCGTTGACGCCGAACTTGAACACGCGGCGGCCATTCATGGACAGCACGCTCTCGCTATCTGCGGAGGCCTTAAACGGCGAGGTACCGACCAGACCGGGAACGCGCAACGTCTCGACGTCGGGCGCCGTCGAAAGCTCAACGGCAAGGGGGTTGTCTCCCCCAGCCCCAATCACTGCGGCGCCTGCCCCATCGCCAAAGAGCACGCACGTGGCACGGTCGGTCCAATCGAGCGCGCGCGTCATCTGCTCGGCGGCAACGACCAGCACGTGCTCGGCGCGACCGCGGGCGATATAGCCCTCGGCGACATCGAGCGCAAATACGAAGCCGGCACAAGCCGCCGAGACATCGAAGGCAGGGCACGTCGCGCCTAGTCGCTCAGCAACGGCACACGCCTCAGCGGGAACAAGGTGATCACCTGTCGTCGTCGAGCAGACGATCAGATCCAGCTGGCTCGCGTCGATTCCGGACACCCGGAGTGCCCGCTCGCTCGCCGCTACGGCAAGGTCGTCAAGTGACTCGGTGGTGCAGACGTGGCGGCTCTTGATACCTGTGCGGGTAAAAATCCACTCATCCGAGGTATCGAGGAACTCGGACAGCTCATCATTGGAAACACTGCGCTCAGGAAGCGCCGAGCCTGTTCCAAGAATCGTGAAACCCATCACTAACCTCCTTTGAGTTGTTGACGTGTTTACATCGACCAAGAGAGGATAGCGCAATTTTGTCGTTGTTGACGTGTTAACATTAAATTGTCCAAATGCGACAAAGGCTTCACATTGTGTCTATCTCTCGAGACCATTGCGTTATTCACTTATTCATTAAGGAGGTGGCAGCCATAATGGATGCCAAATTAACGATAGTCGACGTAACCGGATCGACTAACGATGACCTGCTCGAAGCAGGAAAACAGGGAGCGCCGCACGGCACGGGACTTGCCGCCCAGGCTCAGACGGCAGGACGCGGCCGGCGCGGCCACAAGTGGGATTCAACCGCCGGCAACCTATTGCTTTCGATTGTCCTGCGTCCATGCGTTAATCCTGCGAAGTACTCTGGTCTTGCCGCCGTCAGCGGCCTAGCGGTGCTCGAGGCGCTCGAAAAACAGGGTCTTGCAAACGAAATTGGCCTCAAATGGCCCAACGACCTGGTCGCGCGTGAACGCAAACTCGGCGGCATTCTGGTCGAGGCCGCACGCGATAACGAAGGCAAACCTTTCGCCGTATGCGGCATTGGCGTCAATGTGAACTATGCGCCCCAAGAGGTGCCCGATGGCGGCCTGGCGGCAATTGGCCTCTCGGACCTTAACGAGAACGTTCCTGCCGTCGACATGCTCCTCGATGAGGTCTATCACGCAGTTATAGACGCTGTAGATGCCTGGGCAGAGCGCCTCAACGCCAAAGAAAAAGACGCCGGTCCGATCGCGCCCGTCCACGACGAATATATCGCTCACCTCAATTGGATTGGGAAGCACGTTATCGCCCGCTCACCCGCTGGAGACGAGCTGGCACGCGGCATCTTTAAAACCGTCGATGCCTTTGGTCGCGCGTGCATCGAAACGGAAGACGACTTGCGATCCTTCCATTTTGAGGAGGCATCGCTGCGCCCCGTGAGCGAATAGGGCGCCGCAGCCACCTACTCGTCAGCATTGTCCGACAGTCCAAACCACCATTCAAAACAAAAGGGCCCCGCTACCGTAACGGCAGCGGGGCCCTTTAAGCTATGAGCGATATCGCTTAGAGCTTGATGTCGATGTCGACGCCAGCGGGAAGGTCGAGACGCATGAGCGAATCAACGGTGCCCGAGGTGGGGTCGAGGATGTCGATGAGGCGCTTGTGGGTGCGCATCTCGAACTGCTCACGGGAATCCTTGTTCACGTGCGGCGAGCGGATGACCGTGTACAGGTTGCGCTCGGTGGGCAAGGGGACGGGACCGGAAACGCGAGCGCCGGTCTTCTGAGCGGTCTCGACGATGAGCTTCGCGGACTGATCGACGACCTCGTGATCATAGCCCTTGAGGCGAATGCGGATCTTCTGGGTAGCCAACTTAAACCTCCAAAGAGTGCGAGAGATGTTCTCGCGGATTACGTAACAGGGAGCTCGAACTTAGGCGTTCTTGCTCATGACCTCGTCCACGATGGACTTGGGCGCGGGCTCATAAGAGTCGAACTGCATCGTGTAGGATGCACGGCCCTGGGTCTGGGAGCGAAGGTCGGTAGCGTAACCGAACATCTCGCCCAGCGGCACCTTGGCACGGATGAGCTTGCTGTTCTTGCGATCCTCCATGCCCTCGATCTTGCCGCGGCGACCGGAGAGGTTGCCCATAACGTCGCCCATGTACTGCTCGGGGGTCTCGACCTCGACAGCCATGATCGGCTCGAGCAGCTGCGGATCGGACTTCTTGAGGGCGTCCTTGATAGCCATGGAACCGGCGATCTTGAAGGCGGCCTCGGAGGAGTCGACCTCGTGGTAAGAACCGTCGAAAAGGGTGACCTTAACGTCGAGGACCGGGAAGCCGGCGATAACACCGGTGTTCAGGGCCTCCTGGATGCCCTTGTCGATGGACGGGATGTACTCCTTGGGCACGACGCCGCCGACGATAGCGTTGACGAACTCGTAGCCGAAGCCCTCCTCCATCTTCTCGAGCTTGATGACGGCGTGGCCGTACTGACCGCGACCACCGGACTGACGGACGAACTTGCCCTCAGCCTTCTCGACGTCGTGACCAGCGGTCTCGCGGTAGGCAACCTGGGGCTTACCAACGTTAGCGTCAACCTTGAACTCGCGGAGCAGACGGTCGACGATGATCTCGAGGTGCAGCTCGCCCATGCCGGCGATAATGGTCTGGCCGGTCTCGTGGTTGGTGGACACCTGGAAGGTCGGGTCCTCCTCGGCGAGCTTGGTCAGAGCCAGGGACATCTTGTCCTGCTCGGCCTTGGTCTTGGGCTCGATGGCAACGTCAATAACGGGCTTAGCGAACTCGATCTTCTCGAGGACGATCTCCTTGCCCTCGGCGCACAGGGTGTCACCGGTGGTGGAGTTCTTGAAGCCGACGCAAGCGACGATGTCGCCGGCGGCAGCGTCGTCACGGTCGATACGCTCGGCGGCGTTCATCTCGAGGATGCGGCCGAGGCGCTCGCGCTGACCGTTGGAAGCGTTGACAACGTAGGAGCCGGACTCGGCGCGGCCGGAGTAAACGCGGACGTAGGTGAGCTTACCGACGAACGGGTCGGTCATGATCTTGAAGACCAGGCCGGAGAAGGGCTCGTCGAAGGAAGGATGACGCTGAATCTCCTCGCCGGTGTCCGGATCGGTACCGGTGACGGCCTCGACGTCAAGCGGGCTGGGCAGGTAGTCGACGACAGCGTCGAGCAGCTCCTGAACGCCCTTGTTCTTGTAGGCGGAACCCACGAAGACGAGGTTGAGCTCGTTGGCCAGAACGCCCTTGCGCAGAGCAGCCTTGAGCTCCTCGACGGTGAAGTCCTCCTCCATGAGGATCTTCTCCATGAGCTCGTCGTCAAAGCTGGCAGCAGCGTCGAGGAGCTCCTCGCGCTTGGTGGCAGCGATGTCGGCAAACTCAGCCGGGATCTCGTCCATCGGCTCGGGGTAGGTCATACCCTTCTCGTCGGCCTTGAAGTCCCATGCAGTCATGGTGACCAGGTCGATGACGCCCCAGAAGTTGTCCTCGGCGCCCATCGGGACCTGAGCGGCCACGGCGTTGGCGTCGAGACGATCCTTCATGGTCTCGATAGCGTTGAAGAAGTCAGCGCCCACGCGGTCATACTTGTTGATGAAGGCGATGCGGGGGACGTTGAAGGTAGAAGCCTGACGCCAAACGGTCTCAGACTGGGGCTGAACGCCGGCAACGGCGTCGAAGACGGCGACAGCGCCATCGAGGACGCGCAGGCAGCGCTCGACCTCGGCGGTGAAGTCAACGTGGCCCGGGGTGTCGATGATCTGGATGCGGTAGTCCTTACCGTCCTTGTTCCAGAAGCACGTGGTAGCAGCGGAGGTAATGGTTACGCCGCGCTCCTGCTCCTGAACCATCCAGTCCATGGTGGCAGCGCCCTCATGGACCTCACCGATCTTGTGGGTCTTACCGGTGTAGTAAAGAATACGCTCGGTCGTGGTGGTCTTACCGGCATCGATGTGAGCCATGATGCCGATGTTACGGGTATCGGAAAGCTTGTACTTAGGCTTAGCCATGTTAGTTCCTTACCTTAACTTACCAACGATAGTGAGAGAACGCGCGGTTGGCCTCGGCCATCTTGAAGACGTCCTCACGCTTCTTGACGGAAGCGCCCAGGCCGTTGGAAGCGTCGAGGATCTCGTTGGCGAGACGCTCGGCCATGGTCTTCTCCTTGCGAGCGCGGGAGAAGTTGACGATCCAGCGGATACCCAGAGCGGTGGAACGACGGGAGTTGACCTCCATCGGGACCTGATAGGTAGCGCCACCGACACGCTTGGGCTTAACCTCGAGCGTGGGCTTGACGTTGTCCATAGCCTTCTTGAAGGTAGCGAGAGCGTCGCCACCCTCGGACTTCTCGGCAACGATCTCGAAAGCGGTGTAAACGATGCGCTCAGCGGTGGCCTTCTTGCCGTCAAGAAGGACCTTGTTGATGAGCTGAGTCACCAGGCGGTTGTTGTAAACGGCGTCAGGCTGAACCTCACGACGATTAGCTGCTGCACGACGCGGCATGTGAAATCTCCTTAAGTGTCTACCGTGCGGCGCTTAGGCGGCACACGGCGAAAGTATCAAAACGTTATCTGGCTTATTTGGCCTTGGGGCGCTTAGCACCGTACTTGGAACGGGCCTGCAGACGGTTCTGGACCGGAGCAGCGTCGTAGGCGCCACGGATGACGTGATAACGGACACCAGGGAGGTCACGGACACGACCGCCGCGGACGAGCACGATGGAGTGCTCCTGCAGGTTGTGGCCCTCACCCGGGATGTAAGCAGTAACTTCGATGCCGTTGACAAGGCGAACACGGGCAACCTTACGAAGAGCCGAGTTCGGCTTCTTGGGGCTCGTGGTGAAGACGCGGGTGCACACGCCGCGCTTCTGGGAGTTGTGCTGCAGAGCAGCGTTCTTGGACTTCTTGGGCACGGAACGACGGCCCTGGCGAACCAGCTGGTTAATAGTAGGCAAAGCGTACTCCTTCTCGAATGATTCCAGCTTTCTGTAAAGTGCAACGGCTTGAATCGAGGGGTCAGCATCCCCCTACGAAACACGCAGTTCGATAGGATACGTGCCGTTAGCTGTGTCGTCAACAGACCACGCCGCCGGGCGTATCCCAAAATAGCTATATTTCCGCAAAGCCTCCATAAAAGAAATCCCCGCCTGTGCGCAAGTGCCCATTCCAGCCGTCCATGTAACGCAAAAATGGCCGCTTCCCCTAGTGGGAAGCGGCCTCAAGTCTTACGAATAGACGATGGTAAAGGGTACTTCTGTTTCGGTCTCTCCTGTTGATGTGTACCTCATGCCCTCAAGGGTTACCGAGACCACTTGATTGACATTGATCAGCTTTGTCGGAACCGAGATGTTCTCCCCGCTATTGCGCGTCAGCGAAAAATAGGAATTGTACGCGCCTGCAGCATCGTCTTCGATAATCTGCTCCGATCCATCCTTGTAGGTAACGGTCAACTTTTTCGTGACTGCGTCAATGCCCAGATCATCGATGTGCGTCTGGATGGAAAACGGGCTAATCTCAAGAGGCGAGTCGTCGGAGCGGAGCTCCTTTGTATCGACGTACGCTCCGACGCTAAACTCGGGTGTCGATGCCTCGACATGCTTCGCATCCTCACCTTCGCCCTCCGTCCAGCTGATATTCCAGGTGACAGCATGTCCTAAATCTCGATCGCGATTCCATGAGGCAAAGTACATTGTGCCGTTAATGACCGTGTCGCTTGATGTGTCTTTATCAATGGTGCAGCGTGTGTCAGCCCATTCCTCGCCGAAGTTCATGCTGGGCGTGCCGATGCCTTGTTCTTCTTCACCATAGAGAACAAGTTCGCCAGTCTCTGCTGCCGGCTTGTAGTAGTTAACACCATTTGGATTGGACAACGTAAACGTCACGGCACCGCAACCGTTTTTATCGATAGCCATATCATGAATGTCGAGTGTATAGCCGTTGCCCTCGACGGACAGATTGACCTTCTGTACTGAACCCTCCAAGCTTTGGGGCGCAATGCCGTCACCAAACTCTCTAGTGTAGGTATATTTAGTCCCCGACGAGCCACCTTGAGTCCAGGTAATGGACTCTCCGTTGCCGTGGTTTCCCCAGGCAGAGGCAAAATAACTGGAATTGACGACGGCATAGGCGACCCCTCCGGTCGCCAGCACTCCGGCAAGGCATCCGATTACGGCAACATAGAGAGGCTTCGCGTGGCCCTTTCGATGAAGCGGCTCACCCGCAGCAGCATCAATAACACGGTCGGCAAGATCGCTATCGGCTTGGATGGACTCGAAGGCCTGCTTGATTTGATTGGATTTCACGGCCGCCCTCCTCTAGGATGAATTTGAGCTTCGATCTACCGCGAGCTAAACGCGTTCTAACGGTCGCGGCTGGCACATGCAATAACTCGGCAATCTCTGAAGTCGAGAAGCCCAGATAGTAATAGAGCACGATGGGGATACGGAATCGTTCCGGAAGCCTCATGACGTCCGACAGGACGGCCTTAGTCTCGTCCTGCGCCGCCAAGAGCGAATCGGTCAGATTCTCGATATCCTCCACGCGCCTCCACGGTTTTCGAAAGAGAGACTTGCATTCATTGATCGTGACCCGGATAAGCCAGCGGCGAAGATGTTCCCAACTTTCAAAGTGTCCATCGCTTTTAAGCAACTTAAGAAAGACATCTTGGGCAATATCGTCGGCATCGGCGCGATCGCGCAGGTACGTCAAGGCGATCCGAAACACGACATCACGGTGGTCTTCAACCGCCTGTCTAAAAGCTTGTTCTTCCATAATCACCTCCCGGTGACGCTGATGGTTCTTGATGAGGTCCTCACCATAGATACGCTTTGGCCGAACGAAATGTTTCAAATCCAAGCAGGAAAAACCTACCAAAATAAACCTGTCCCTTATTGGCAAAAGGAATCCCCTTCTGTGCGCGGGGGCGGATTCCCGGAACGGGCGGCCCGCTGTTTAAGTTTGCTGCTCTACAGTCCTGCACAAGACGGAAAGCACATTAAGTGCTTTCCTTTGCGTGCGGAACTCGCGACAAACTTTAACAGCGGGCCGCCCGTTCCGGGAATCCGACGTGCTCGTCGGGGCAACGTTCCTCACCAAAAAAGACCCGCTCCCCTGTTGGGAAGCGGGTCTTTGGAAGGGCGGTTAACGTACTAGGAAATTATTCCTCGTCGTTGTCCTTGGCCTCTTCGGCGTCGTCGGTGTCCACGAGCTGGTTGAGCAGCTCGTCGAGGGACGCCATGTCCTCGTTGATCGCGCCGTTGGCGGGAGCCTTCTTGTCGTCGATCGGGGCGCCCAGGAGCTCCTCGTCGGCGTCGGCGTGATGCGTCGGAGCGGAGGTACCCAGCAGGATATCGTCCGGACCGTCGGGGCTAAAGACCATCTGCAGCAGCTGCGAGAGGTCTTCCTCGTCGGCAACGTCGTCGTTGTTCTCGAGGATGTAGAGCAGGTCGTGGGCCTCCAGGCCGTCACGGAGCTCCTCGATCGCCTTAGCACCGATACCATCGATGCGCAGCAGATCCTCCTCGGACTTGCCGACCAGGTCGCCGACCGTCTCGATGCCGACCTCGCTGAACTTGTTGGTCCAACGCTGCGACACGCCCAGGTCGTCGAACAGGTACAGGCGAGCCTTCTCGGCGGAGATGGTATGGCCGTTGCGGGTGAACGAACCGTCAGCACCACCGAACTCGTCGTAGCCGGCCCAGTCGAGCTGCTGCGGGAGCTGCTCGTCCAGGTCCTTGAGCTCCACAGGAGCCCACTCGGGCAGCGACTTGGCGTTGGGCGAAGCCGGGCCGTCGATGTCCACGTAGCCGTCGGCCGTGCGATACGTCAGCTTGGCGTTGGCGTACGGCTTGAGGCCGGTACCAGCCGGGATCTTCTTACCGACGATGACGTTGGACTTAAGGTCGAGCAGGTGGTCGACCTTGCCCTCGATGGCAGCCTCGGTAAGGACGCCAGCGGTACGGATGAACGAAGCGCTCGACAGCCAGGAGTCGATGTTGGACGCGACCTTGAGCGTACCCAGGATGACGGGCTCGGCCACGGGAGCCTGACCGCCCAGACGGGCAACGCGCTCGACCTCGTCGGCGAACTCGTAGCGGTCGACGTACTGACCAAGCAGGTACTTGGAGTCGCCGGGGTTGGTGATCTGAACGCGACGCAGCATCTGACGCGCGAGCACCTCGATGTGCTTGTCGTTCAGGTCGACGCCCTGGCTGGTGTAGACGTCCTTAACGCTCTCGACGAAGGTGTGCATCGTCGACTCGATGTCGGTCAGCTTGCGCAGGTTGCGGAAGTTGACGAAGCCCTTGGTGATCTGGTCGCCGGCGCGAACCTCGCAGCCGTCCTCGATCTCGGGCATGAAGCGCACCGATGCGGGGACGCGACGCTCGTCGAGGACACGGGTGTGATCCTCGGAATCGGTGAGCGTCAGCACGTACTCGGACTTCTCGGGCTTAATCGAGAGGTGGCCGGAGTACGGAGCCAGCTCGGCCTCGCGACCCAGAATCTTCTCGTTGACGTTACCGACGATATCGAACATACGGCTGACCGTAGGCAGACCCTGCGTAATATCGTCGACGCCTGCGACGCCGCCGGAGTGAATGGTACGCATCGTAAGCTGCGTACCGGGCTCGCCGATGGACTGGGCGGCAATAATGCCGACCGCGGTACCGATGGCGACCGGACGACGGGTGGAAAGATCCCAGCCGTAGCACTTCTGGCACACGCCGTACTTGGAGCGGCAGGTGAGCAGCGCGCGAAGCTTGACCTTCTTAAGGCCGGCATCGACCATCTTCTGGATGTCAGCGACCTTCTCGATGTAGCCGTCCTGCTCAAAGAGCACGGTGCCATCGGGAGCCACGACGTCCTCAATGAAGCAACGGCCGACGAGGTCGGTGTTGAGGTCGGTGGTGCCGGGGATGATGAGGTTGTAGGTGACGCCCTCGTGCGTACCGCAGTCCTCCTCGCGGACGATGACGTCCTGGGCCACGTCGACCAGACGACGGGTCAGGTAACCAGAGTCCGAGGTGTGGGATGCGGTATCGACCAGGCCCTTACGGGCGCCGTAGGTCGAAATGAAGTACTCGAGCGGCAGCAGGCCCTCGCGGAAGTTCGCCTTAATGGGAAGGTCGATCGTCTCGCCGGACATGTCTGCCATCAGGCCACGCATGCCGCCGAGCTGACGCAGCTGGGTCTTAGAACCACGGGCGCCGGAGTCGGCCATCATGTAGAGCGGGTTCTCCTCGTCGAACAAGTCGAGCATGAGCGCTGCAACCTTATCGGTACAAGCGGTCCACTCATTAACGACTTCGATGTGGCGCTCCGTCTCGTTGATGAAGCCCTCCTCGAAGTACTCGTTGATCTGGTCGACGTTGGCCTGGGCGCGATCGAGCAGCTCCTGCTTCTCGGCAGGGATGAGAGCGTCCCACACCGAGATGGTGAGGCCAGCGCGGGTAGCGTAGTGGAAGCCGGAGTACTTGATGGCGTCGAGGATCGGGCCGACCTTGGCCTCGGGATAGCGATCGCAGCAGTCCGCAACCAGCTTGGCCACGTCGCCCTTGACCATCTTGTAGTTCATGAACTCGTAGTCTTCGGGCAGGCACTGGCGGTTGAAGATGATGCGGCCGATGGAGGTCTCGAAGCGCGCGGTCTTGTTGCCGGTGACGTCGTAGTCGACGAACTCGTTCTTGCCGTTCTTGACGCGGAAGATACGGGTGCCGTCCTCGTTGATGACATTGGCGTCGGCAGCGGACACGCGGACCTGAATCTTGGCCTGCATGTCGACCTCGGAGCGGCAGTCATAGGCGTGCAGCGCGTCGTCGAAGCTGGCGAACACGTGGTTCTCGCCCGGCAGACCGTCGCGGACCTGGGTGAGGTAGTACACACCGATGATCATGTCCTGCGAGGGGATGTTGACCGGCTTGCCGGATGCCGGAGAGCGCAGGTTGTTCGCAGAGAGCATGAGCACGCGGGCCTCGGCCTGAGCCTGGCTGGACAGCGGCACGTGGACAGACATCTGGTCGCCGTCGAAGTCGGCGTTGAAGGGCGAGCAGACCAGCGGGTGCAGGTGGATAGCCTTGCCCTCGACCAGAACCGGCTCAAAGGCCTGGATGGACAGACGGTGCAGGGTCGGTGCGCGGTTGAGCAGCACGACGCGGCCGTCGATGACCTCTTCGAGGATATCCCACACAAAGGTGGCACCGCGGTCGATAGCGCGCTTGGCGCCCTTGATGTTCTCGACCTTGCCAAGCTCGACCAGGCGCTTCATGACGAAGGGCTTGAAGAGCTCCAGCGCCATGGTCTTGGGCAGACCGCACTGGTGCAGCAGCAGCTTGGGGTCGGTAACGATAACCGAACGGCCGGAGTAGTCGACACGCTTACCCAGCAGGTTCTGACGGAAACGGCCCTGCTTGCCCTTGAGGGCCTCGGCGAGCGACTTGAGCGGGCGACCGCCACGGCCAGAGACCGGGCGACCACGACGGCCGTTGTCGAACAGGGCGTCCACGGACTCCTGGAGCATGCGCTTCTCGTTGTTCACGATGATCGCAGGGGCGTCCAGGTCGAGCAGGCGCTTGAGTCGGTTGTTACGGTTGATCACGCGACGGTACAGGTCGTTGAGGTCGGACGCGGCGAAGCGGCCGCCGTCGAGCTGGACCATCGGGCGCAGATCGGGCGGAATGACCGGGATGACGTCCAGGATCATGTTCGCGGGGCTGTTGCCACCCTTCAGGAAGGCGTCAACGACCTCAAGGCGCTTGACGGCCTTCTCGCGCTTCTGCTTCTGGGAATCCTCGTCGGCGATGATGGCCTTGAGCTTCTCGGCCTCGGAGGGGAGGTCGATGGCAGCGAGCAGGTCGCGGACGGCCTCGGCACCCATGCCACCCTTGAAGTACATGGAGTAGTAACGGGTCATCTCGCGGAACAGCGGCTCATCGGAGATGAGGTCGCGCTCGGTGAGCTTCATGAAGGCGTTGAAGGCGTCCGTGCGGAGCTGCTTCTCGTCCTTGCACTCCTCCTCAATGTCGACGATGCCGGAGGCGATCTCCTCGGGGGTCAGCGGCTCCTCGTCGGAGAACTCGTCAAAGTTCTCGGGGTCGCCCTGCTCCTTGAGGGACTCGATCTGGCGGGCGCACTCGGCATCGATCTCTTCCAGATCGGCGGCGAGCTCCTCGCGCAGGTCGTCGGCGTCGGCCTCGCGAGCCTCGTAGTCAACCTCGGTGATGATGTAGCTGGCAAAGTACAGAACCTTCTCGAGGTCCTTGGACTTGATGTCGAGCATACGGCTCATCGGGAAGCTCGTGGGGCTCTTGAAGTACCAGATGTGGGACACGGGAGCGGCGAGCTCGATGTGGCCCATGCGGTCGCGACGCACCTTGGCCGAGGTGACCTCGACGCCGCAGCGCTCGCAGACGATGCCCTTAAAGCGGATGCCCTTGTACTTGCCGCAGGAGCACTCCCAGTCCTTGGCGGGACCGAAGATCTTCTCGCAGAACAGGCCGTCCTTCTCGGGCTTGAGGGTACGGTAATTGATGGTCTCCGGCTTCTTGACCTCACCGTGCGACCAGGAACGGATCTGGTCGGCGGAGGCAAGGGAGATCTTTACCGAGTCAAAATCAGTAGCTTCGAAATCTGCCACAGTCAACTACTCCTTATCAGTGGTCGTGGCGGCGACAGCCTCGGGTGCCTCGGCGGTCTCGGCATCCTGGGCCTCGACGTCGGCGTCAACGCCGGCGAGCGCAGCCAGGTCGTCGAGAGCAGAGGTCTCCTCGGCGGTCACGGGGGCGGAGGCGTCCTCGTCGGCATCGTGCATGGGCTCGATGTCCAGTGCGAGCGAACGAATCTCCTTGACGAGAACCTTGAAGGACTCGGGGATACCCGGAACCGGGACGTTCTCGCCCTTGACGATGGACTCGTAGGTCTTGACGCGGCCCACGGTATCGTCGGACTTGACGGTCAGGATCTCCTGCAGGACGTTGGAAGCACCGTATGCGTACAGTGCCCAAACTTCCATCTCGCCGAAGCGCTGGCCGCCGAACTGGGCCTTGCCGCCCAGAGGCTGCTGGGTAACCAGGCTGTAAGGGCCGGTCGAACGGGCGTGGATCTTGTCGTCGACCATGTGGCCGAGCTTGAGGATGTAGGACGTACCCACGGTAATGGGCTCGCGGAACTCCTCGCCGGTGCGGCCGTCGAACAGACGGGTCTTGCCGCGCTCGTCAAGCTGGGTGACGAACTCGGGGCGCATGTGATCGCCAAAGGCAGCGGTGGCCTTGTTGAGCATGTTCTTGTTGGCACGACGGATGACCTCGGCGATCTCGTCCTCCTTGGCGCCGTCGAAGACGGGCGTGGCGGTGAAGAACGGACCGGGGACGTACTTGTCGGAGTCGGCCTGCTCGGTATCCCAACCGCAGGCAGCAGCCCAGCCAAGGTGGCACTCGAGCAGCTGGCCGACGTTCATACGCGAAGGAACGCCCAACGGGTTGAGGATAACGTCGATCGGGGTACCGTCAGCCATGTAGGGCATGTCCTCGACCGGCAGAACGTTACAAATAACACCCTTGTTGCCGTGGCGACCGGCGATCTTATCGCCCTGCTGAATCTTACGACGCTGGGCGACGTAGACGCGCACCTGCTCGTTGACGCCGGGGGCCAGGTCGTCGCCGTTCTCGCGGCTAAAGCGGACGACGTCGATAACGCGGCCGTAAGCGCCGTGAGGCATCTTAAGGGAAGTGTCGCGAACGTCGTGAGCCTTGGCACCGAAGATGGCGCGCAGCAGGCGCTCCTCGGCGGTCAGAGCGCTCTCGCCCTTAGGCGTGACCTTGCCGACCAGGATGTCGCCAGGGCCGACCTCGGCGCCGATGCGGATGATGCCGTCCTCGTCGAGGTTGGCAAGCATGTCCTCGGAGAGGTTCGGGATCTCGCGGGTAATCTCCTCGGGGCCGAGCTTGGTGTCGCGGGCGTCGATCTCGTGACGGGTGATGTTGATGGTTGTCAGCAGGTCCTCGGCCACCAGGCGCTCGGACACGACGATACCGTCCTCGTAGTTAAAGCCTTCCCACGGCATGTAGGCCACGGTAAGGTTCTGGCCCAGCGCGAGCTCGCCGTGATCGGTCGAAGGACCGTCAGCCAGGGGCTCGCCCTGCTCAACGGTGTCACCGACGCGCACGAGCGGACGGTGGTTGATGCAGGTGGACTGGTTGGAACGCTGGTACTTGGCCAGGTGATACTCGTCCATGCCGCCGGCATGCTTGACAATGATCTTGGCGGCGTCGGCAAAGATGACCTCGCCGGCGTTCTTGGCCAGGGTGACCTCGCCGGAGTCCAGGGCGGCGCGACGCTCCATGCCTGTACCGACATAGGGAGCGGCAGGGTGAACCAGCGGCACGGCCTGACGCTGCATGTTGGCGCCCATGAGCGTACGCTTGGCGTCGTCGTGCTCAAGGAACGGGATCAACGTGGCTGCGACGGAGAGCATCTGGCGCGGCGAGACGTCCATGTAGTCGACGTCCTCGACAGGCACGTCGGCGGGAGCGCCGAAGGAGCCGTCGAAGTCGCGGGTACGGGCGATCACGGTGTGCGGACGGACGATCTTGCCCTCGGCATCGGTCGTGATGAACTCGTTGGTCTTGGGATCGAGCGGCGTGTTGGCCGGCGCGATGACGTGCTTCTCTTCCTCGTCAGCGGTCATCCAGTCGATCTGGTCGGTGGCAACGCCGTTTTCGACACGACGGAACGGGGCCTCGATGAAGCCATACTCGTTGACGCGGGCATAGAGGGCGAGCGAGCCGATCAGGCCGATGTTGGGGCCTTCGGGGGTCTCGATCGGGCACATGCGGCTGTAGTGCGAATTGTGAACGTCGCGGACGGCCGTCGGCACGTTGGTGCGGCGGCTGGAGCCGGACTTGTGGCCGGCAAGACCGCCAGGGCCGAGTGCGGACAGACGGCGCTTGTGGGTCAGACCGGTCAGGGGGTTCGCCTGGTCCATGAACTGCGAGAGCTGCGAGGAACCGAAGAACTCCTTGATGGAGGCCACGATCGGGCGGATGTTGATGAGCGACTGCGGGGTGATCTCGTCGATGTCCTGGGAGCTCATGCGCTCACGGACGACGCGCTCCATACGGCTCATGCCGATACGGAACTGGTTGGCGACGAGCTCGCCGACGGTGCGGATGCGGCGGTTGCCGAAGTGGTCGATGTCGTCGACCTTGAAGCCCTGCTCGCCGGCAGCGAGGGACAGCAGGTAGCGCAGCGTCGCGACGATATCCTCGTCGGTGAGCACCGTGACCTCTTCCTCGGTGGTGAGGTTGAGCTTCTTGTTGACCTTGTAACGACCGACGCGGGCCAGATCGTAGCGCTGCGGGTTAAAGAGCAGGCCCTCGAGCAGGCTGCGGGAAGCGTCCACGGTGGGAGGCTCGCCCGGGCGCAGGCGACGGTAGATCTCGATAAGGGCATCCTCGCGGGTGAGGGCGGTATCGCGCTCCAGGGTGCGCTTAATCACATCGGAGTTGCCGAGCAGCTCGATGATGTCGTCGTTGGTGACGGCAATGCCAAGGGCGCGCAGGAACATCGTGGCGCTCTGCTTGCGCTTACGGTCGATGGAGACCATGAGCTGGTCGCGCTTGTCGACCTCAAACTCAAGCCAGGCACCGCGGGACGGGATGATCTGGGCCTTGTAGATCTGCTTGCCCGAATCCATCTCGGAGCTGTAGTACACGCCCGGGGAGCGGACGAGCTGCGAGACGACGATACGCTCGGTACCGTTGATGATGAAGGTGCCCTGATCGGTCATCATGGGGAAGTCGCCCATAAAGACGAGCTGCTCCTTGATCTCGCCGGTCTCCTTGTTGGTGAGACGAACATCGGTCAGAAGCGGGGCCTGATACGTCATGTCCTTCTCGCGGCACTCCTCGACGGTGTGCGCGGGGTCGCCGAACTGATGCTCGCCGAAGGTAACCTCGAGAACATGGTTCTGGCTCTGGATGGGGCTGGATTCCTTGAACGCCTCACGAAGACCCTCGTCCTTAAAACGCTCAAAGGATTCCCTTTGAACAGAGATAAGGTTGGGGAGCTCCATGGCCTCCGGGATTTTCCCGAAGCTGACGCGCTTGCGCTCAGTGGCAGTGTATGCGTAGGTCACCAGGTTTTTCCTCCTTCACGGAAATGCTCGGTGGGTTGGCGAGGCATAGCTTCGCCAGTTATCGCAACCTAATAGTTTATCAGGTACCGACCGTTGGGCAAGAAAAGCCTTGACGCGATTGAGTTTTTGGAGTAGCAAAGTTTTTCAACAGAAAACACGCAGGTAGATGTATGTGTATCGAACATCTGTTCATATATTTTATGTGAACAGAGAGCTAGCAATCGCAGCTCTTATAAAAAACGGGCGCGAACCGAGGTCCACGCCCGTAAATGTCGGTGCCCGAAGGCTTACTTGCGCATCAATCCGCCGCGCTCGTCGATGGCGTCCCAGAAGGCATCGGCAAAGCGGGGGTCGTTTGCAGCCATGAGGGCGTTAGTGGCCATCCAACCAGAGGGAGTGCCGGTGTCGTAGCCCGACAGCGGGTCGATGACGACGGCGTACATGGCCTCGCGGTCGAGCGAACGGGCCATGGCGTCGGTGAGCTGGATCTCGCCGCCCTTGCCGGCCTGCTGATCTGCCAGCAAGTCCATGACCAGCGGGCTCAGCAGGTAGCGACCGACGATGTACAGGTTGGACGGAGCCGCCTCGGGAGCGGGCTTCTCGACCAGACCGCCGATGCGCCAGACAGCGCCCGGCTCGGCATCGGCAACGCCCTCGGCGCCCTCGAGCGAACCGACGCGCTCGCCGGCGATAACGCCGTAGCGGCTGACTTCCTCGGGCGAGCAAGCAGCGACGGCGATAACCGAAGCGCCACCGTGCTCCTTGGAAACGGCGAGCATCTTGTCGCAGATATCGCGGTTAGGCACAACGTAGTCGCCCAGAAGAACCAGGAAGTTCTCCCCTGCCACGGCGTCGGCAGCAGAGCGAATAGCATGGCCGAGGCCCTTGGGCTCGTACTGATAACGGAAGTCGACCGGCATACCGCCAGCGTGGGCGACAGCATCGGCATAGGCGTTCTTGCCGCGCTCGCGCAGCAGGTTCTCGAGCGAGCGATCAGGCTGGAAGTAGTTCAGTAGCTCGGGCTTACCGGGAGAAGTAACGATGATGGCATCGTCGACCTCCTCGGGCTCGAGCGCCTCCTCGACGACGTACTGAATGACGGGCTTGTCGAGCACCGGCAGCATCTCTTTGGGCGTGCACTTGGTGCCAGGCAGAAAACGCGTGCCAAGACCGGCGGCGGGGATGATTGCCTTCATGTTATTCAAAGATCCTTTCGCAGGCGCAAAAGCGCCCCATGCGTGCGGCACACAGCCGCAGACCAAATTGCGATACCCAAGCATCTTACCGCTGGAACTATATGTCGCTACAAGGCAGAGACAATTCTTCAGCAGGTCAACGCAAATTATTGCTCGAATGGTGCAATTTTATTGCCCAACGGCAGGGCACCCGATACGACGCAAATCACAGAACATAGCAGTTTGAGCAACCGATGCCGAGGGACCGAAAAATAAAAAAGACGGGGCTCGCAATGCGAACCCCGTCTGCAAAGGAATCTGGCGAGAAAGCCTGATTACTTGAGGGTGACAGCAGCGCCAGCAGCCTCGAGCTTCTCCTTGGCAGCCTCGGCGTCCTCCTTCTTGGCACCCTCGAGAACAGCCTTGGGAGCGCCCTCGACGACCTCCTTGGCCTCCTTCAGGCCAAGGTTGGTGAGCTCACGGACGGCCTTGATGACCTGGATCTTGTTGTCGCCGAAGCCCTCGAGCACGACGTCAAACTCGGTCTTCTCCTCGGCCTCAGCAGCGCCAGCAGCGGGAGCGGCGACAACAGCAGCAGGAGCAGCGGCGGAAACGCCGAAGGTGTCCTCGATAGCCTTGACGAGCTCGGAAGCCTCGAGAAGGGTCATTTCCTTAAGAGCATCGATGATCTCATCGGTGGTAAGCTTAGCCATTTCTAAGTCCTTTCGGTTTCCGTGCGGATGCACGGAGATCAGTTAAAACACGGCGCGAATGCGCCAGGGGTGCGGCGTTGCCGCCGCGGGTGAAAACAGCGACTAGGCTGCCTTCTGCTCGGAGACCTGCTGGATCGAACGAGCGAGACCAGAGGAAACGCCGTTGACGCAGACAGCAATGTCGCGAGCGAAACCGGAGATGAGACCGGCGATCTGGCCGAGAAGCTGATCCTTGGTGGGCAGCTCGGCGATAGCCTTAACATCATCAGCGGAAACGGCCTTGCCGTCGGAGATACCGCCCTTGATCTCAAGGACGCCCTTGGACTTAGCGGAGAAGTCCTTAAGGGCCTTAGCGGCCTCGACCGGCTCGGTCTCGTAGAACACATAAGCGACGGGGCCGGCGAGGATCTCGTCGATCTCGGGCTGCTCCTGGTTCTTGAGAGCGATCTTGACCAGGTTGTTCTTGTAGACCTTCATCTCGGCGCCGCACTCGCGAAGCTGATGACGCAGCTCCTGAGCCTGCTTAACCGTCAGACCGTTGTAGTTGACGACGAACAGACCGGCGTTCTCGGCGATACGGGACTCGATCTCTGCAACCTTGTCGATTTTGTACTGCTGGGGCATGAATTACACCTCCTCGAATTCTTTCCGGGCACGGTCCGCCACAAGGACGTGACGGGGGCATGTCCAAAAAGAAAGCCCCCGCGCTGCATGAGCGACGGGGGCGAGAAGACATATCTACTCGACCGCCTCGGCTGGCGGGATGTCCCATTAAGCTCGCGGGCGATGCCCGTTTGCACCGGCTGTCTCTGGCAGCGGATTCGTGCGTGAACCGAAAGTATTATGGCGGGGACCCCGGTGTCGGTCAACGGGCGCGAGGATTCGCACACAAACCCTGCATACGCTCCGGTCGGGAGGGGCAGGGCGAGTTTTCCGCTCGGTCAAGTCCTGAGCTCGCACGAAGGCCACATTAAGTGGCCTTCGGCTCGTGCGGAATCTACGGAAAACTCGCCCTGCCCCTCCCGACCGGAGCTACGTTACCTTTGCTGCGAATCCTCGTGTCCGTTGGCCGGCGCGCCCCACGCATAACCCTTATGTCGGTGGGCTGATGGGTTGGGTCCCGTTGGGCTACAAAGTTGAAAGGAAGGTGGACAGGCGTTTTAGGCCTTTGTCTAGGTTTTCGTCGCTTACGCAGTAGCTGAGGCGGACGTGGCCTTCGGTTCCGAAGCAGTTTCCGGGAACTAGGGCAACGTTGGCCTCTTTGATGGCTTTAATGCAGAAGTCTTCGCTGGTTAGGCCGTACTGTTTAATGCTGGGGAAGGCGTAGAAGGCGCCGGCTGGTTCCACTACGTCGAGATCCATGGCGTCTAAGGCTGCGAGTACGCGTTCGCGGCGGGCTCGGTAGACTTTGAGCATGGGGGTTGGGTCGACGGTCAGGGCTCGAGCTGCGGCGTCCATCTCGAAGGAGACGGCGCTCGATACTAGGTATTGGTGAGCTTTTGCGATCTCGGCGATGACGGGTGCCGCTGCTGCGAGCCAGCCCAGGCGCCAGCCGGTCATGGCCCAGGGCTTGGAGAAGCTCTCGATGATCACCGTCTGCTCGCGCAGCTCCGGGTGTCGCTGGGCAAAACGCTCGTAACCATCCACATAGACCAAACGGTTGTACACGTCGTCGCAGACCACGTAGATGCCCGACTGCTCCGCTACGCGCGCCACGGCGTCGAGCGATGCCGCGTTGAGAATGCAGCCCGTGGGATTGTTGGGCGAGCAGATAACGATGGCCTTGGTCGCCGGGGTCACACAGGCGCGAAGCGCATCCTCGTCAATCTGAAATTGCGCAGGCTCCGTATCCAAAAAGACCGCTTTGGCGTGATTGGCCACAACGATGCTCTCGTACAGGCCAAAGGCCGGCGTGGGAATAATGACCTCGTCGCCGGGGTTGAGCATAGCCATGAATGTTGCCGACAGGGCCTCGGTCGCGCCGTCGGTCAGGATGACCTCGTCGGCGGAAAACGCCAGACCCGCGTCACCCATATATTCGGACAGTGCCTCGCGCAGGGCGGGGCGACCGTTGTTGGGCGGATAGTGCGTGTCACCGCGGTCCAGTGCGGCGGTCACCTCGGCACTAATCACATCGGGCGTGGGAAAATCGGGCTCGCCAAGCGCAAGCGCGATGCATCCCGGGTGCTGAGCGGCGAGTGCGTTAATCCGACGGATGCCGGAGGGCTTGAGCGTGGCAAGCGAGGTATTCATGGGCAGACGCATGGCGTTCCTTTCGTAAGGGTTGCACTAGGATAGCGCGCCCAGCGCCTCCAGACGGTGTAACCTAAACGGAAACGAGCCGGAAAGGAGATGGCATGGAGACGACCGCGCGCGGCGATGTACCAAAAACGCTGCAAACCATTGCGTATATCAGCATTCCCAATAGCGCCGATCTTGAGTTTTTGCTTTGGGACCTGCAGGATGCCATCGCCGCCTATGCACAGCTTTCCGGCACTACACTCCCCCTCCCAGTCGACTTGAAGGCAAATGACGCCGGCAGCGTTGCCGATGGCATCGTGCTGGCCATTGAAGATATGGCTGACGATGAGACGTTGACAGCCATCGAGCAGGCGCTTGAGCGCTTTGGCAGTACGGGAACGCGTGTCTACGCCGTGATTAGAGCCGCACAACAGGGCGCTGAGCAGGCGCGTGGGACCGCCGTTCGCTTGCACAAGGCATGCGAGCGCCATGACCAATTGTGGTGTGGCGGCGTTGCCATCTGCGCCGGCAGCGGCATCGCAGCGCTTCGCCATTCCCCACGCATGGGCCTCTTACGCCGATCATTTTCGGAAGCGATGGATAAGCTTGTGGGCGCTGTGCGCATGGGCTGCTCCGTCGAGCATGCACAGCGACTTGGCGGCGGCAATGCCGCCAACGTCGACGCCGACGGCATGGTTTGCGCCGAGCCAGCCGTGCCCGCGCCGGTCTGGCGAGGCGTTCTGAAACACCTCGGCGCCCACACTCAATCAATAATCTAAATTAATGAGCTGCCCAGTCAACGGCTTCACTCCAACGCTCGACAAGCCGCTCCAAACGCCACGCCGCGTTGGCAGGACTTGTCGAGGGCAGGACGATGGCGGGCAGCCCCGTCCGATCTTGCAAGTAGCGTTTGTAGAGTCGCCCTGCCGTGCCGCCGTTACAGACAACGGCCTCGATCGGCGCGGCATCGGTAATGCACTCGATATGTGCCGGCACAACGTTGCGAATGCTCGCGTCGCTCGAGCCCTTAATGTCGCAGCTCTCAATCACATCCCACAGGGCCACGCCACCGTTCAACAGCATGGATCGCTTGGCGGCAATGGAGGCATCGAGCGTCGCGGGCTCACCGCTTGCCAAAGGATCGCCCTCGTTGGGCGGCACAGGCATACCGAGGCACGTGGCCATCACACGCCAAAAGCGATTCTGAGGGTTGCCGTAATAAAAGGCATTGGTACGCGAGAGCACCGAGGGAAACGACCCCAGCACCAAAACGCGCGAGCGCTCGTCAAACACGGGTTCAAACCCATGCTCAATATGTTGATAGCCCTCGTCGGCAGCAGCCATGGCCTAGGCCCTCAACAGATAACGCACCTCGTAGGGTGCAAGCTCAAGGGTACCCGTCAGCTCGACCGTGGGTGCATCGTCGGCAAGCAAATCGACAAAGGAGCCGTTGAGCTCGCCGGCGCCAAAGGTGTAAGGCTCGTCCACGGCGTTCACCGCCACGAGCACCGTCGCGCCGTCACAGGCGCGCTCGAACAGCAGCTGCTTGTTCTGGATCACCACGTTGCGATAGGCACCGTAGTTGAGAGCACGGGCAGCCGCGTCGTCGGCCGAGCGAAGGTGCGCAAGCCGCGTGATGAACGCCGTCAGCTCGTTGGGCGCAGGCTCATCGAGCGCAGGGCGCAGCGCCCAGTCGCCATCGGGGCCGCCCTTTTCGCCAGCAATTCCCCACTCGCTGCCATAGTAGACGCACGGGATGCCTGGCATGCCAAAGAGCATGCCGTAGGCAGGACGTAGACAGGACTTGTCGGTGAGGATGCTCGCCAGGCGCGGTACATCGTGGTTGTCGACAAACGACAGCAGATGTTTGCCGCGGTAGATGCACCACGGATCGCCGCCAAACTGGCGGTGCAGCGAATGGGCGATCTCGAACATATTGACCGAGTTAAAGCTGGAGTACAGGCCCTTGTAGCACTCGTAGTTGGTGCAGGAGTCGAGCATCTCGTCGTTGACGATCTGGTTGTAGTCGCCGTGGAGCGTCTCGCCGATCAGCACAAAGTCGGGCTTGAGCTCACGGGCAAAGGCGTGCAGGCGGCGCATAAAGTCGCGGTCGAGCATATAGGCAACGTCCAGGCGCAGGCCGTCGACGCCAAAGACGTCGGCCCAACGGCGCACAGACTCGAGCAGGTAATCGACCATAGCGGGATTTTGCAGGTTGAGCTTCACAAGCTCAAAATGGCCTTCCCAGCCCTCGTACCAAAAGCCGTCGCCATAGCAGGAATCGCCGTCAAAGCTAATATGGAACCAGTCCTTGTAGGGCGAGTCCCACTTGCGCTCCTGCACATCGCGGAAGGCCCAAAAGCCGCGACCGACGTGGTTGAAGACGGCATCAAGCACCACGCGGATGCCATGGGCGTGCAGCGTGTCGCATACGGCGGCAAAGTCGGCGTCCCCACCCAGGCGACGGTCGATATGGCGCAGGCTGCGCGTGTCGTAGCCATGGCTATCGGACTCAAGCGGAGGGTTGATCAGCACGGCACCGATACCGAGCTCCTGCAGGTAATCGGCCCATTGGGCGATTTTCATGATGGGGGCATCGGGATTGGACGCGGTACCGGCAGCTTGGGAGAGCTCGTCCTCGGCAACGGGCGCGACGTTCTCGCGCGGAGCTCCACAAAAACCCAGCGGATAGATCTGGTAGAACGTCGTCTCGTATGCCCACATAGCAACCTCCCGGTAAGCCCAACACAACGACATCCATTGTATGCCCAGCTTGTATCCTCTCCCCCAAAATAAGTTGCGGTGGAATAGTTCCTGCTTGGGCCTTCAGAGGCCTTAAACAGGAACTATTCCACCGCAACTGATGAGAGGACGTGATTAGGCAACGGGTTTGGCACGGCGTATGGCCGGGAACAGTACGGTGATGGCGAGGATGACGCCCACGACGGTAATCGCCCCGCCCACGAAGCCAATCCAAGCGATACCGGGACCCGAAACCACGGCTCCGCCGATCGCGGTGCCCGTGCCGATACCAAGGTTAAACAGGCCCGAGAAGATCGACATGGCGACGGCCGACGAGTCCGCCGGCGTGTACTTGATGAGCTCGGCCTGAAACGCCACGTTAAAGGCCGTGGCGCAGCAGCCCCATAGTGCGCAGACGGCAAGCACCAACACGAGCGCCGAGGCTGCGGGGGCCATAAGCAGCAGAGCCACCGGCACGCCGGAGAGCGTGATAGCCAAGAACGGGAAGCGATGCCCATCGAACAGGCGGCCAAACAGCCAGCTTCCGAGCAGACCAGAACAGCCAAACGCCGTCAGCGTCATGGTGATGGCACCCGCATCGACGTGCGCGACCTGCGCCAGGAAGGGCTCGATATAGCTGTAGCTTGCGTAATAGCCGGTCGCCATAAAGACCGTGACCGCGTAGAGCGCGATCAGGAACGGGTTCTTGAGCAGCTCGGGCAGCTGCTTAACGGTAAAGCGCTCACCCGCCGGCATGGCCGGGAACACCGCTGCCTGGTACACCACCGCGGCGGCAGAGAAGACCCCGACCACGGCAAACGTCATGCGCCAGCCCACGGCCAGGCCGATGGCACGACCGAGGGGCAGGCCGAAAATCTGCGCGATAGACGAGCCCGTGGCGATCATGCTGATGGCGAGCGCCCCGTGGCGGGCGTCAACCAGGCGCGAGGCCATAATCGAGGCGACCGACCAGAACACGGCATGTGCGCAAGCGACCACCAGGCGCGCACAGACCAGGATGGGATATGTCGGTGCCACAGCGGACAGGAACTGACCCAGAGAAAACACGGCGAGCACGCCGAGCAGCATCCACTTGAACTCAAAGCGCGAGGCAAACACCATGAGTGGCAGCGACAGCAGCATGACGCCCCAAGCATAGACCGAGATCATGATGCCTGCCTGGGCCTCGGTGAGCGAGAACGATGCGGCGATATCAGTCAGAAGGCCGATGGGCATAAACTCCGACGTGTTGAACACGAACGCGCAGCAGGCGAGCCCGATAAGCGGGAGCCACTGACTGAGTGCGATACCACCTTGCTTTGTTTGAGCCATATAGGAAAACCTCTCCGATCATCTAGAGCGGTGGGCGATTATAGCAATGAGAAGTCTATAAAATGAGCAACAAAAGAATTCTTGGAAAACGATCGTTAACAGATGGCGCGCCAATTCTGCTTAGAAAGCAAGGTACGCAGAAACTCAATGTCGAAAACGCGGCTTCATCTTCGGGCTATCGCGCCTGCTCGGATACGCACAAGGACACCCCCATGAGCACGTCAATTTCGAGCCAACTCGCAACCGCACAATGAACTAGCAAAAGCAGCATATAAGCAAACGCCCCATAATAAAGTCCCTCATGTACAAGCGCCGTCACTGAAAGTGCCGACGGCAGCGCCGCACTCGAAACTACCCATCCAACAAGAACCTGGATAGCGTAACTTGCAACCAGGTTCCATGCCACCAGCAGCGTTGCGGGACGCGCGATTTCCCTGCAGGAGGAACGAAGCACCGTGACCGAACGCATGATGTAGCGTGGTGCAAACCGAATGCCTCGTAGTCCCCTCTGCTCCACGTCCGCATCTTCAATTAACACGAATACGAACGACGCGGAAAGAAGCGTCACGATTACTGCCACCACAAGCGAGCACAACACCCCGAGCTGGCTGCTCGCAAGCGAGGCAAAGACTACAATTGCCGATAAAATCAAGTGAACCAAATAAATTAGCAGCGCCCCAGAAATCTGGAGGGGAACCGTCGAGGCCAAGAGATAAACCGGAGGGGTTCGAGCAGGTTGCACCGTCTCTTTGGACCGGTCGACGGCAAATAATGAAAAAGCCACATTCGATAGAAGCAGGTTTAAAAAGGCCGCGACCACAGTGCAAATAAGCGTAATGGACGGATTGATAAAGGCGAGCTCAGTTGCAACGTTTGATACACCAATTTGAAGCGCGCTCATAACAAACAAGGGGATATATAACGCCATCGTGCAGTCACTCCGGCATCCCTTCGCCCGATCGCCCGATTCCAGAAAGACATTGAAGTTCTCTCGCAAGTTCACTCTATACCCGTTTTCTTACTAGGCAGGGCGAACGAGCGCCAATATAAACGCCGGTCCGCCCATCCATGATTTCTAGTTTTAACGTCCAGACTAGTCTGTCCAGCCGTCGATGTAGTCGCGGTTAAGCTCAAAGTACTGCGCGGCGATGTCTTTCGCCAAGGAGTACGAATTAACGAGCGGGTGCATCGCGAGGCTCTCGACAATGTCGCGCTTCGATCGGTTAACGATGCCACGCGCCACGGTGCGCTCGTAGTACTTGACGCGACGAATCAATTCGAGGTTTCCCGCGGGCACAGAATCGGCTTCGACGCGATGCGGTACACAGCCATCGGTGGAGATATCGCACGTTGACTCGATGACATCTGTATCGAGAAGGCCGGGGATGGCGCCATTGTTGGGGGTGCACAGGATCATCTGCTGCGTCTTGCCAGAGCGAGCAATATCCATGAAACGGAGCGCAACACCTGCGTATCCGCCAGCATCTTTGCCGTACACGTCAAACGTCCACGGCTTGTCGCGGTGAATACCTGTCTCGGCCGCCATGTAGTTGTTTTCGCGCATTCCGTACCACTTCTCAAAGCACGCGAGGCCCTTTTCGAAGTCGTTCTCAATATCGATAGATGCAAGCTCGCTCGTCATTTCTCGATTAATTTCTTCGATTAGTTCGCCGCGCGTCTGGGGCGAAGAGAGAACGTTGGCAACGGCGCGCTCGCGATAGTAGAAATAGTATAGGTACTCATTTGGCACGCATCCGCGATTTAGAACGAGATCCTTCTCGAAGAACCTAAGATCCGTATGAGCATATGCCCCGTCGTCGTGGATCAAGTCGGGCATGATGTCCTCGCCGTCAACCGTCACATTGCGGAAGAACGAGAGGTGGTTGAGTCCATAGCACTCGCCCTGAACCGATGCGGGATCAACGCCTTTATACTCGGCAAACTGATGCAACATGCCCGAGGGGGCATCGCAAATGCCATAAGTAAAATCGTAGCCCATATCGCGTAAGGCCTGAGATACGACGCCAGCGGGATTAGTAAAGTTAAACACCTTGACGCCCGGCTTTGCGTACTTCTTGATTAACTCGCAATACGAAGCAAGCGCAGGGACGGAGCGCATGGCAAAAGACACGCCGGCTGCGCCAGTCGTCTCTTGGCCAAGAACCCCATGTGAGAGAGCAATGCGCTCATCGCGAACGCGCATATGGTCCCCACCGACGCGAATCGTCGTGATCACGTAATCGGCGTCCTTAACGGCCTCGACTGCATCGCCCGTCAATGAAAAATTAAGCGTGGGGCAAAGCATGCCCGAGACATGGGCGGCAAGGCCACCGTAGATGCGCAGCTTCTCGGGATCATTGTCCATAAACACAAGTTCATCGATTCCAAGCGATGACGCCTGCTGGGCTATGCTCTTTGCCAAAAACATGGAGCGGACGCCACCGCCGCCTATGACCGTAAGTTTCATATCGAAACCCCCAATTAGCACATTCAATATTGCATGGTTCGCCTGTGTATGGATATTGTATCCAGCATGGAGGGCCGCTTCCCGCCCCGGCTGCAAGGCGGGAAAGGAATTCCCCAAGGAGTTATTATTTACGCAACGGAAGCGGCCACACACGTCCGGCGGGAAGGGAGCACCGATGGTTGATAAAAAGCAGATTTCCAAGCTCTACTCAGCCGCAAAGCTATCCGAAACCGAGCAAAGCGTACTCGAATACCTGCTCAACAATATCGACACCCTCGATGATATTGGCATAAAACCCGTCGCCATGGCATGCTTTACCAGCATGACGACAGTCATCAGGCTTTCGAAAAAGCTCGGCTACCGTGGCTACCGCGAAATGATGTACGATCTCAAGCACCTTCAGCATGTCTCCCGCGAAATGAATCAATCACTCAAAGACAGTAGCGTCCACTTCGTATGCCACACCGGAGATGTAGACGTATTCATCGCCGCACTGCATCGCAACAGAATGATCGGAGTAAACGGAGAGGGCTTCTCACGCATCGTTGCGCAGTACATGGCGACCAAGCTCGTTGGACTTGGCTTTTTGGCCGTCATACAGGACTTCCTAGAAACCGATCAGTTTGTCGAATCCAACCGAAATACGCTCAGCTGCATGATGCTCATATCCAAATCGGGCCAGACAGAAGCCATCCTGGAAACCGCAAGGGCATGCCACGACGCGGGCATTACGACCCTCGCGTTTACCGGCAACGAAGACAGCGAGCTCGCCAAGACGGCAGACGCGATCTTTACGATACATGACGATCACCCAATGGATCTTAAGAACGTTAAGCCTAACTGCTTTACCGGAAGTTGTATTCTCGCATTCGAAGAACTATTGAGTATCTGCCTTGACAATCTAAAACAAGAAGGCTTGGCTCCCTAAATCATGCGATAGGAAGCCAAGCCCTGGAATTGCGCTATGCAATTGAAAGCCACTTGCGCGTTTTACTCGTCACCGAGAACTTCGTGCACCTCAGAAGCGACTTCGCCGACACGAGGACCGTAAATGACCTGGATTGCCTTGTCGCTCAGGCGGATAACGCCCATAGCTTCAAGATTCTTGGTGAACACCTCGTCGTCTGCAACCTTAGAACCATCCTTGACAATCACGCGAAGACGTGAGATGCAGTTGTCAAGATCATCAATGTTGTCGGCTCCACCAAGCGCTTCGACAATGCCAACAGCAAGCGCGCTGTCCTTGGTCGCACGGCCCTGGACTGCCTTCTCGGGAGTGCTATCAGACTCGCCCTTTGCCTCAGCGGCCTTTGCCTCGAACTCGGCTCTGCTGTTGATCAACTCAATATCGTCACCATCGTCTCGACCGGGCGTCTTGATATCGAACTTAGTAATAAAGAACCGGAAGAGGAAGAAAGCTGCCAGGAAAAAGGCGGGGAGCAGAATAAGGTACGGAAGCAGATTAAGCTTCTCGGGGCGGAATAAGAATGGGATCAGGTCCTTGATATTTCCCTGGTACACCGAAACGCCCATTGCCTCCGAGAGAACTTCACCCAGTCCGGAAAGCGGAGCGTAAACGCCAAAGTAGAGCCAGGGGGCGGCAAACAGGAACGTAAAGAGAATAGGCTCCGTAACGCCAAAGAAAACAGTCGAAATCACTGTGGGGATTAAAAGACCAGCAACCTTCTTGCGGTTCTGGGGCTTGGCACAAGACCACATAGCAAGGGCGATGCCCGGGAACAACGCGTAATCGTTAATGCCATAGCCAGCCATGAAGGCCCTAACCAAGAGCTTGTCGCTACTGGGAGAAGCGAGCTGTGCAAGCTGAATAGCGCTATTGCCCACCACGCGCGTTCCGTCGACGACCATGGAGCCGCCAAGCTCAGTCCAATACATGGGCGTCTCGAGCAGCGGATGCAAGCCAAACGGCACAAGGCTCTCGAGCACCCAGCGATAGACAAACGTACCGACCAGACCGGAGCCTTTCACGAACGTCGCAATACCCGAGAAGCATCCACCGATGACGGGCCAAACGAAGTACATGATGCCGCCCAGGACGCCACCGGCGACCAGCGATACAATGGGAACCGTTCGACTGCCCGCAAAAAACGCCAGCGCCGTTGGAAGCTTGGTCTTGTAAAAACGGCCGGTGATCCAGGCGACCAGGCAGCCCACGATAATGCCGCCAAAGACACCAGAGCTGTAGCCAAAAAAGCCGAGCGAGGTAGTGTAGAGTGCGGACTGCTCACTCGCCTGAATGGACGTAAGGCCGACCTTCTGAAGAGCTTCCACCGTTGTATTGTCGGCAGCCAAGCCAGCTGCTCCAAGCAGAATCTCAACCGTCTTGAGCATGGTGAGATAGCAGACAAGGGCAGAAAAGGCAGCCCAGCCCTTCTCTTTGCGAGACAAGGAGAAGGCGCAGCCGACGGCAAACAAAACACCGAGGTTTCCAATGATTACCTCGCCGAGACCCTTAAATACCGAGAAGAACGTAAAGAGCGGCGAAGCGGCATACCAGTCCCAATTAACGCCAAGGGACACAAGGGTCAGTTCGGTCGTAAAAACGCTACCGATACCCAAAAAGAGACCGGAAATGGCAATGAGCGTAATCGGAACGAGCATTGCCTTTCCGAACGATTGGAATTTTTCTTTCATCAATTCCCTCCTCAATGAGCCTCTACAAACGACTATTGCACCCCACGTCCCCACACAGGCGAAACGGAAGACATGTTCGGCAATAGACACAAAGTGATTGTAGAAAGGGGCACACAAAATGCGCATCGGCATCGCGTAATGCGGTTAAATCGACCGACGATTGCAAGTATTTACGAATCCGTAAACGGCAGCAAATAGGCAGCGAACGGCAACCTGCAGCGTAGGACAGTCCCCGCAGGCCGACAATTACCGGTATTTTGGCTCATATTTATTGAATTGTTGCTCGCCCAAAAGCGCGGAGCATCAACGCGCCCCTAAGCCAACCCCAGCAATATGCCCGCCGAATGCACGACAAACGCCACGATCCAGGCGACCGTCACCTGAAACGCGAATACGGCCACGGCATAGCGCGCGCCCAACTCGCTCTTGACGGCGCCGATGGACGCCACGCAAGGCGGGTACAGCAGCGTAAAGACCAAGAACACGTAGGCGGTAAACGGCGAAAACATGGCTGACAGTGCCGCGGGAGAGGTTGCGCCCAAAAGCACCGTGAGCGTCGAGATGACGCTCTCCTTGGCAATAAGTCCCGTGACGAGTGCCGTCGAGGCGCGCCAGTCGCCAAAACCGAGCGGGGCCAACACCGGCGCGATGATGCTACCCAGACCGGCAAGCAGGCTTTGCGACTGGTCGGCGACCACGTTAAAGCGGATATCGAACGTCTGCAGGAACCAGATGACCACCGTAGCGGCAAAGATAATGGTAAAGGCCTTGGTAATAAAGTCCTTGGCCTTATCCCATGCCAGCATCACCGTCGTCTTGACGCTCGGCAGGCGGTAATTGGGGAGCTCCATGATAAACGGCACCGGGTCGCCCTTAAATGCCGTGCGGTTGAGCACCAAAGCCGCGATGCAGCCGACCACGATACCGATCAGATAGAGCGAGACCATGGCGGGGACCGTCGCCTGCGGGAAAAATGCTCCGCACAGCAAGCCGTAAACCGGCAGCTTGGCCGAGCAACTCATAAACGGCGTGAGCATGACCGTCATCTTGCGGTCGTGCTCGGACGGCAGCGTGCGCGTCGACATGATAGCCGGCACGGTGCAGCCAAAACCGACGAGCATGGGCACGAAGCTGCGGCCCGACAGGCCAAAGCGACGCAGCACCTTATCCATGACAAAGGCCACGCGCGCCATGTAGCCCGAGTCTTCCAGAATGGAGAGGAACAAGAAGAGCACGACGATAATCGGCAGGAAGGTCAGTACGCTGCCCACGCCCGCAAGCACGCCGTCGACAGCCAGCGAGCGCACCACGTCGTTGGTTCCGAACGCCTTGAGGCCCGCATCGGCCGAGGCGATGATGGCAGCGATGCCGTCCTCCATGAGTCCCTGCAACGCCGCGCCGATCACGCCAAACGTCAGCCAAAAGACGAGGCCCATGATCACCAGAAACGCCGGAATGGCCGTGTAGCGACCCGTCAGGATGCGGTCGATCTTAACGGAGCGCACGTGCTCGCGGCTCTCGTGCGGCTTGACGACGCAACGCCCACACACGTCGCCGATAAAGCTAAAGCGCATATCGGCCAGCGCGGACAGGCGGTCGGTGCCGGCCTCGCCCTCCATCTGGGTAATGATGTGCTCGATGGCGTCGAGCTCGTTGCGATCCAGGTGAAGCGCCTCGGTTACCAGCTCGTCGCCCTCAACCAGCTTGGTCGCCGCAAAACGCACCGGGATATGCGCCGTCGCGGCATGGTCCTCGATAAGGTTGGCGATGCCGTGAATGCAGCGATGCAGCGCGCCGCCGTCTGGACCATCGGGCGCGCAGAAGTCCAGGCGACCGGGGCGCTCGCGGAACCGCGCCACGTGCAAGGCATGATCCACCAACTCGCCAATGCCCTCGTTGCGGGCAGCGCTAATGGGGACAACAGGCACGCCCAACAGGCTCTCGAGCAGGTTGACGTCCACGGCGCCGCCGTTGGCCGTCACCTCGTCCATCATGTTGAGCGCGATGACCATGGGGCGGTCGAGCTCCATAAGCTGCAGCGTCAGGTACAGGTTACGCTCGATATTGGTGGCGTCGATGATATCGATGATGGCATCGGGATGCTCGTCAAGGATAAACTGGCGGCTCACAATCTCCTCGCCCGTGTACGGCGACAGGGAGTAAATGCCGGGCAGGTCGGTAACGCTCGCCTCGGGGTGGTTACGGATAGTGCCGTCCTTGCGGTCGACCGTCACGCCGGGAAAGTTACCGACGTGCTGGTTGGAGCCCGTAAGCTGGTTGAACAGCGTGGTCTTGCCGCAGTTTTGGTTGCCGGCGAGGGCAAAGTGCAGCGGCGCGCCCTCGGGCACGGCCGTCTTGGCAGCACGAGGCGAATACGTCCCCTCGCCCAGGGCCGGGTGATCTGTCGTGCCGATTGCGGCGTTAACGCGCGGGCCGGTATCGGTGTCGTGCACATCCACGAGCTCAATGCGTGCGGCATCGTCCTTGCGCAGCGTCAACTCGTAGCCACGCAGGCGAATCTCGAGCGGGTCGCCCATGGGAGCGTACTTCATCATGGTGACTTCGGTGCCCGGCGTGAGTCCCATGTCCAAAATATGTTGTCGGAGCGCCTGATCATCGGATGTCACCGATGCGACAACGGCGTCCTTTCCAATCTCGAGTGTATCGAGCTTCACGCGCTCATCCTTTCGTTAGACGCGGTTAACCGTTTACCGGGGCTAACCAACTCGTAACGACAAATGATAGCGCTCTGAACTATTTTATAAAGTCAAATACCGATGTTTACCTGCGCAAACTTTATGCGATGCGCCCCGAAAGCTCTTTGCGCATACCGCTCAGCGAGATCGAAACGGAACCCGACCGCGCGGTAGCAGTGAGTCGATCACCCTCGACTGACCCCGTGCATGTAAAGGGCGCCTTGCCCATCAAGACGTGGGAGATAGTACCCGAGAGTTCAAAGAAATCGCCCTCAGCGCGGGCACTCGAGAGAGCGATATTGAGACCTCTGACGTTTAGTACTGCCCTGAGCGCGCCGTTCACCCCATGTGAAAACGTCACCTCGCCGCGTTTACTCCCCACCGGCGTCTGGGCCGAAACCACATACGTACCCTCGAGCATGGCTCCTCCTCTGAGTAGGCTTTTTGAAATGGCCATCTAGTCTACTTTGCTGCGAGACGGCTTGCCCAGAAACCGCGAGCACACAATGACGTTCAATCAACAGATTGCTGCAAGGGAAGCAAGCGTGCAAGGGGGACAGATTACTTTTGACACCATTTGCGCCAACGGACGGGATGCGGAGCGACGACCGTGCAGGTGGATTCCGGATCGTCGCTTCCTCCGTCCCCCAGCGAATCAAAACGAAGTTGCGGTGGAATAGTTCCTGTTTGAAGCTTTAACCAGTAAAACAGGAACTATTCCACCGCAACTGCAAAAGCCCGCGCTGGCAACAAACGTCACCTGCGCAGGCTTGGTGGGCGCTCACAAAGGCACGTAATAGAGACCCACATCAGTTATGGAATGCCAAGCAGCATCGATACGCGATGCCCGCCGGCCTACCAAGCAACGAAGCTCGCCGTAGCCTTAGACGATCGGCGCGATGCCGGCAAAGTGCAGATACAGCGAGATAACTGCCACGACAATGACCACTGCTGCGATCAGCTTGTCGTGCAGATGCGGAAGCACCTGCTTGCCGCGGCCGCGCTCGCCCAGAATATAGACGGGAATGGCTGGGGCAAAAAGGATCGTCGTGATCATGACGCCCTGGAGCCCCGTCGACCACACAAGGAACAGCGTGTAGATAAAGCCGAGCGTACCAAAGAAGCGTGCTTTGCCGACACTCGGCGCGTGCGGCCCGTCCAAATGCTCGTTCTTCCAGCCGATCACCATGTAATAGGCAGCCGAGCAGACATACGGAACCAGAATCGTGTTGACCGCGCAGCTATAGAAGAACTGGTAGGTGCTCGCCGCCACATACGACACAATTAAGAAGAGTTGCGTGATGCCGGAGCTCACGAGAACCGTTACCACCGGGGCATCGTGCTTGTTCGTCTTAGCAAACGCCAGCGGGAAGGAGCCCTGACGCGCCGCCTCAAACGGCGTCTCGGATGCAATGATGACGTAGCCCAGCATCGCGCCGACCAGCGAGAGAATAACGCCAAGGTTTACGATGGCAGCTCCTACCGGACCGATTGCGCACTCGAGAATTCCCGCCATGGAGGGCGTTGCGAGCTGTGCCATTTCCTCACGCGGCATAATGCCGAGCGACAGCATCGAGATGATCAGATACAGCGTGAACACGGCTGCAAATCCAAGCGCCGTCGAGCGACCGACATCGCGCACATACTTTGCACGGCCCGAGATGACGACAGCGCCCTCGATGCCCGTGAAGACCCAGACAAGGGCAATCATGGTCGAGACAACCTGCTCGCCAAAGCCGGGGCCAGCCGGTTCTCCCCAGAAGTTGTCCATAAAGATATCGACGTCGAACTTACCCAGGAGCACAATGCTCAGCACAAAGAGTCCCAGCGGCACCAACTTCGCCAAGGTGACGATCGTGTTAATTCCCGCAGCTTCCTTAACGCCACGAAGCACGAGAGCGGTAAGGAACCACAGAAACACGCTGGCACAGATGATGGAAAGCAGATTGTTGCCCGTGCCGAATGCAGGGAAGAAATAGCCAAGCGCGCTAAACAGCAAGAGTGCAAAGCTCACGTTGGAAAGGCATGCGCTGATCCAGTAGCCCCAAGCGGAGTTGAATCCAACATAATCGCCAAAACCGGCGGCGGCGTATGCATAGATACCGCCGGTCAGGTCGGGACGAGCCTGAGACAAACCGTTGAACACCATCATCAGCGCAAAGACGCCAATAAAGCAAATTCCCCACGAGACGATAACCGCGCCGGTATTGGCTCCGCCCGCCGCCATATCGCCGGCAAGAGAGAAGATACCGCCGCAAATGCTCGCAGTGATGACCATCATGGTCAGACGAAAGAGATCCAGACCATTGGGGTCGATTATCTCGTCGTTGCAAGTTTTAGAGGCCATATATGTGCACCCCCTCAGTCAAGCGACCGTATGAAGATGGCCCGGACGTCCCGAATCGGGTGCCGGGCCATCGGTCAAGCGATCATTAAGCTAGTAAAGCGGCCGCATTAGAAGCGCAGTGACAGGCAGGAGAGGCCTCCGTCGACCTTGCGATACTCGGAGGTGTCGACAACGAGCGTCTTGTAGCCCAGATCCTGCACGGCCTTGAGCACGGTCGGATAGCCCTCGGCAACGATGACCGTACCGTTGACCCAGATGCAGTTGGCGCCGTAAGCCTCGTCCTCGGGCACGACGATCTTGTTGTACTGGGCAAAGTCGGGCTTATCGATGAACTCACCGGAGACGAGCATGTTGTTGTCCTCGATGTAGTTGACACCCGTCTTGAGGTGCAGGACCTCCTCCAGAGGCACCTCGGAGCCCTCGAGGCCCCAGCCCTCGAGAATCTCGCAGAACTGGCGGATACCCTCTTCGTTGGTGCGAGCAGAGCGACCGACGTAGAAGTGGTCGCCGACCATCATGACGTCGCCGCCGTCGAGCGTGCCGGGGGAAACGATGTGCTTGACATGCTCGTCGTCAAAGAAGCGACGGACGACCGGCTCGATTTCGTCCTTCTCGCCATTACGACTGTCGGCGCCGGGGTTGGTAATGATGGCGCCGCAGCGAGTGATAACGGCCGGATCCTCGACAAAGCAGCTGTCGGGATACTGCTCAAGCGCCGGCAGCACCGACACGTCAACGCCACACTGCTCGAGTGCATGCTCGTAATCGTAGTGCTCCTCGATAGCGCGCTCGTAGATGGGCTGGCCAAGCTCGGGAGCGCTCGTGATGCCATTGCTCAGGGACTTGCCGGGACGACGGATGATGACGTGGCTGAACTTAGTCATGATGATCCTCCTTGGATCTCATAGTACTGAGCGGACTTCCTTGCGTCCGCCTTCCTTCCGATGGCTTTATCTTAGGGTGTCTTTACTGTTTTGTATATTGTATACAATCCTGAACGGTAGATATTTGTCGGTAAGCGTATTATTGCTTCTTCTGGTTTGGTAGCGCGATTTAACTGGTCGTTCTATAATTCAATTAGCCTATTGAGGCGAAACGTATTTATTTTTGAAAATATACAGTTGAGGAATATAAGCTCATGGAAACGCTCCGAAGACCCTTGAAGGATCATGTATACGACTATATTTCGAGTCGCATAGACGCCGGCGAGCTTTCGGCCGGCGACCGCGTGAGCGAGCAGGCGATCTGCGATGCCATGGGCGTGTCGCGCACGCCGGTTCGCGAGGCGCTCATCCAGCTGGCAAGCGACGGCTATCTGGACAATCTCCCCCGCCGCGGATTCCGCGTCCGAGGGTTCGATCAGCAAAACGCCGTTGAAGTCTTTGAGATTATGGGGCCTCTCGACGGGCAGGCGGCATACCTCGCCTGCCCTCTCCTAACCGACGAGGACATCATGCAGCTGAAGTTTTTGGTTGGGTCCATGGACCTTGCGATCCAAGGCGGTCTTATCCGAAAGTACGACGACATTCAGCGGGACTTTCACCTCACGTACTTCAACCGCTGCGGCAACGACCGTCTGCGCGACATGATTTCGCAACTCGAGCGCTGCTTTATCAAGCGCGATTACGAGACTGTCGACCGGGAGACGGCGTGCGAACTGCTCAATAAAGCCAACAACGAACATGCTCATATTCTTGAGTTGTTCGAAGCACGAGATGCGACGGGCGTGCGCGACTACGTTCGCGATGTCCATTGGAACACAGAAAACGCCCAGTTCACCGTCTGGTAGGAAAGCAACAAGGGACGACGTCGGTCTTAAACCTTGGCGACAGCACCGCCCAAACTAATCCGCTTTCCTCCGTCCCCGAGGGATCATTCTTCTGGCAGCCAAGACAACGCCGATGCTTTGGCGCGGACAGCGAAAGCCCGCCAGAGCGAGCAAGGTGCCTTGAAACGAGGCGGCATTGACCTTCTGGTCATGCCGCCGAAGTTGAAAGGCAGATTGCCGCTCTGGCGGGCTTGCAGCGTCGAGCTGTTACGCGGTTTGGTAAAACCGCGTAACTAGAAACCGTGACGCTCCAGGAAGCGGAAGGCTAGGCGGATCCAAGGACGGACTGCCACCTGCTTGTCCTCGTTGTCGACCGCAGTGTTGGCGTTGCCGAGCGAAAGGCCGTGACCGCCCTGGTCAAAGACGTGCATCTCGCATGCAACACCCTCCTCGGCCATTCGCTGCGCAAACGGGTAGACCTGCGCGACCGGCGCCGTCTTGTCGTCCGAAACGCCCCACACAAAGGTCGGGGGCATCTGGCGCGAAACGTGCGTGGTAGGGCAAATGTCGGCCAGGTGCCCATCGGTCGCCTCGCCGCCCGTCACCATCGACAGATAGTCGTTGAGCAAATCGCGCCCCGTCTTGCCACCCGTCTTGGGCACGCGCAGGTCGATGCGCGGGTCGCGCGTCTGCATATCGCGCACATAGGCAAGGTCGAGCAACGGATAGCCCAGCACCACGGCGTCGGGACGAATATCCTCCGGACGAGCCCCGGCAAGGCCCGCGAAGGGTCCGGTCTTCCACTGCGTTGCCAACGAGGCGCAGATCATGCCGCCCGCCGAGAAACCCACGATGCACACGCGCTTGGGATCGACATGCCACTCGTCGGCGTTGGCGCGCACGGTAGCGACCATCTTGGCGAGGTCCGCCTGCGGGTGCGGAAAGCTCACGTCGCCCGTGGCGCTCGTCACATAGTTGAGCACAAAGGCCTGGTAGCCGCGGTCCAAAAACGCAAACGCCACCGGGTCCTGCTCGTGCGGAGCGATATGCGTAAACCCGCCTCCGCCGCAGATGATCACCGCGGGGCGGCGGCCATTGGGCTTGTCGGGCAGCGGCTCGGCACCCAAATACGTAAACGTCGCCGGATAATCCTCGGTCGGCTCCTCGCCCCACAGCGCATGGTTCTCAATAATCATAGGTGCTCCCTCCGCGCAGATTATGCACACTCATTTTTCGCATCTAAGCGTACCCCAGTTGTGCGCAGGACGCAGAAACACTCCAGCAATAAGTTTCCCTTCAACTGATATATCACATAATCCCAGTTCAGAGGTATCGTTGAGCAGCGTAAAATAGGGGCGTTGACCAAGCCGTGAAACACATATGAAACGTTTCCGGCAAACCAAGCGCGCGCTATGCGCCTATTTAAGTTGGAGGCAACTATGGGTCTGCTCGATTCGCTTAAGTCCACCTTCACCTCGACGGGCGAGGCATCCGTTCCGCCCGCGGCAAGCTTCGCCACCCGCGAAGGCGTCATCTACGCCCCTGTCAACGGCGTGCTCGTCAACCTGGATGAGGTTCCCGACGAGACCATCGCCTCGGGTATGCTCGGTCAGGGCTACGGCATCGAGCCCATTACCGGCACCATCTATGCGCCCGCCAACGGCCGCATCGGCGCCACCACCGTCACCAACCACTCCATCGGCATGATCACCGAGGACGGCCTTCGCGTGTTCATCCATGTTGGCTTGGGCACCGTGGAAATGAACGGCAAGGGTTTTGCCCGCTTTGTCGAGATGGGCGATGAGGTCAAGGCGGGCCAGCCGCTCATCAGCTTCGACCGCGAGGCCATCAAGGCCGCCGGTCACGAGGACATCGTGACCGTCATCGTCTCCGAGCTCGATCGTCTTAAGAGCATCGACCATGTCGGCGAGTCCGGTACGCTTATCGGCGGCAACCCGCTCGTCAAGCTGGGCGACCCGCTGCTGGTAGCCAAGACCAAGTAGCAAACCGCCGTCATCACATAACGGGCCAACCGCCTGTGCATCTTTGCCGCATCTGTGTTGTTGTTTTTGCCTATGTAGAGGTTCTGAAACGTTTCTGCCTAGACAGCTAAGCATCAACGCAGGTGCGGCTTTTGCGTAGCGAAGCATCGCCCTGTGACATGTTGTTCAACCGCACGAACCCCCTTCCCTTGTCCGCGCAGAGCGCTAGACTGCTAGGTCGACATTGGAGGAAAGAACGATGCAAAACACACCCACGGGCACCGCACACGCAGTGCCCCAACGCAGCCAACGCATCGCCGCACTCGACGGGCTTCGCGCCCTCGCCATCGCCGGCGTCGTCCTATATCACCTTCGCCCCAGCCGCCTGAACGGCGGTTTTTTGGGCGTTACACTCTTCTTTACACTGAGTGGCTATCTCGCCACCAAAAGCATTATGCGAGCAACGGCACGCGACGGGTTCTCATACCCGCGCTATATCTGCCGCCGCGTCACGCGCCTCATGCCACCGATTCTTGTAACCATCGCGCTTACCGCCGTGGCCACCTATATCGTAGCCCCGAGTCTGCTGCCCAAGGCGCAGCAGGACGCTCTGCCGTCAGCATTGTTCTTGAGCAATTGGTTCTATATCTTTCGCAACGTCTCGTATTTTGCCGCCGCGGGACTCCCCTCGCCGCTCACGCACCTGTGGTTCTGCGGCGTCCAGATGCAGTTCTATCTGGTGTGGCCGGTCATCCTTATGGCGCTCTGCAGCAAGACCCGCTCGCGCAACACCGCCATCGGTGTCACGGTCACGTTCACGCTAGCATCGGCGGCGGCGATGGCCCTCATGTTCGACCCCGCCGCCGACACATCGCGTGTCTACTACGGAACCGACGCCCGCGCCGCCGAACTTTTGTGCGGAGCCCTGGCCGCCATCGCCGCTCCGCGTCTGCGTGAGATACTGAGCGGCAACATCCCTACCCCTAGCGCCGGCAAGGGTATCTCAAAAGTTAACGTGGTCTCCCTCGCGTGGCTCGCTGCCATCATAGTCGGCGCGTTCACGCTGACCGGAGAGAACCCCCTGCTCTACCGCGGTGGCTTTTTGCTACTCGCCCTGCTCACCGGACTCCTTATTATCTGCGTGCAAAACACGAAATGTATCGTGCGTCGTCTGTTGTCGGTCAAGCCGCTCGTCTGGCTGGGCCAGCGCTCGTTCTCGGTCTATCTGGTGCACTACCCCCTGCTCATCCTTATGAACCCCGCAACCCGCACCACCCGCATCGCCTGGTGGGAGCAGGCGCTACAACTTGTGGTGATCCTTGCGGTTGCCGAGGTCTTCTATCGTCTCGTCGAACGTCCTTGCTCCCGCAAGCCCGCCCAGCAGGACAGTACGGCAAAGACACGCGTCCCTTCGCCCGCCATGGCACTTTCTGCGCTTGGCGCCGCATGCGTCCTCGCACTCGCCTTCGCACCACTCGACTGGACGGGCATCGCCACCGCCCGCGCCGAGCAGCTCCGCCCCGAGCTTGCCCAAAACGCAACCTCGCCCAAGGACAACGGCGCCGGCGGCAAGAGCACCGAGTCCGCATCCAACCAAGACGCTCAGCCCAACGACGCCGCTCAGCAAAAACCCAAAGAAGGGCCTATCGCCGAAAAGATCCCCAAGAACCTCGACTGGAAGAGCTTTACCTACGACGAGGCGACCGGGACCTGCGATGCCCGCGTGCTCATGATCGGCGACTCGGTCACTGCGGGCGCACAGTCCGGTATTCAGGCGGCGCTTCCCAACGCCTACATCGACGGCGTGGTGAGCCGCCAGTTCTACACCTTCCAGGGTGTCTACGCGCAGGACAGCGCCAACTACGACCCGAGTGTGGTCATCTGTGCGCTTGGCACCAACGGCCTCATCCGCGACCCCCAGCAGGTACAGGACGTGATTAATGCCGTGGGCGGCAAGCCCATCTACTTTGTGACCGTGCGCGTACCGCTCGAGCTACAGGACCGCAATAACCAGACGATCCGCGACGTATGCGCCCAAAACGACAACGCCGGCGTCATCGACTGGAACGGTGCCTCGGAGGGCCACAGCGAATACCTCGTCGACGACGGCACGCACCTCACCCAGGCGGGAATCGACACCTACGCCGCCCTCATACGCCAAGCCATCTGCGGGCACTAGGCACCGCAAAATCGGCGCTTGCGCGGTGCCCACGTCGCGCCCATACATCGGCACCGCCGTTTTGCTACGCTCCCGCTCGCGGGTTAGAATGGTTAACTGTTTGGAAATAATCCGTACAACCGCTCTGGGAGGATACGTGAACCGCACCAAAATCGCGCAGCTCTATACGCACGCCGAGACGCTCGGTGGCCAGACCGTCACCGTTGCCGGCTGGGTCAAGTCCATCCGCGACATGAAGAACTTTGGCTTTGTCACGCTCAACGACGGCAGCTGCTTCCGCGACTTGCAGGTCGTCATGAACCGCGAGGCACTCGACAACTACGACGAGATCGCCCATCAAAACGTCTCGGCCGCACTCATTTGCACCGGCACCGTCAAGCTGACCCCCGATGCGCCCCAGCCTTTCGAGCTTTCTGCCACCTCCATCGAGGTCGAGGGCGTCAGTGCCCCGGATTACCCGCTGCAGAAGAAGCGCGCAACCGTCGAGTTCCTGCGCACCCATCAGCACCTGCGCCCGCGCACCAACCTGTTCCGTGCCGTGTTCCGCATCCGCTCTGTCGCGGCTGCCGCCATCCACCGCTTCTTCCAGGAACAGGGCTTTGTCTACGTCAACACCCCCATCATCACCACGAGTGACTGCGAGGGCGCCGGCGAGATGTTCCGCGTGACCACGCTCGACCCCAAAAATCCGCCCCTCACCGAGTCCGGCGAGGTTGACTGGAGCCAGGACTTCTTTGGAAAGCACGCGAGCCTTACCGTATCCGGCCAGCTCAACGCCGAGAACTTTGCCATGGCCTTTGGCGACGTGTACACCTTTGGCCCCACCTTCCGCGCCGAAAACTCCAACACCACGCGCCACGCCGCCGAGTTTTGGATGATCGAGCCCGAGATGGCCTTTGCCGACCTGAACGACTACATGGATAACGCCGAGGCCATGCTCAAGTACGTCCTTAAGGACGTTATGGCCACCTGCCCCGACGAGCTCAATATGCTCAACAAGTTTGTGGACAAGGGCCTGATCGAGCGCCTGGACCATGTGGCAAACTCCGACTTTGCCCGCGTTACCTACACCGAGGCTGTCGAAATCCTGGAGCAGGCAGTCGCTGCTGGCCACCAGTTTGATTACCCCGTCAGCTGGGGCATCGACCTGCAGACCGAGCACGAGCGTTTCCTGACCGAGGAGCACTTTAAGCGACCGACCTTCGTAACCGACTACCCGGCCGAGATCAAGGCGTTCTACATGCGCATGAACGAGGACGGCAAGACCGTCGCCGCCGCCGACTGCCTGGTTCCCGGTATCGGCGAGATTATCGGCGGCTCCCAGCGCGAGGAGCGCCTGGATCTGCTCGAGGCCCGCATCAAGGACCTGGGCATGAATCCCGAGCAGTACAAGTACTACCTTGACCTGCGCCGCTACGGTTCCTGCAAGCACGCCGGCTACGGCTTGGGCTTCGAGCGCTTGGTCATGTATCTGACCGGCGTGGGCAACATCCGCGACGTCCTGCCGCACCCGCGCACCGTGGGCAACGCCGACTTCTAATCGCCACAGCGCCACCAAACGCGTTCCAGCGCATCACGCCAGCGCCTCTCGGCAAGCCGAGGGGCGCTTTTTTCAACAGCATCCGTCAAGCTTTTGGCAAGTTTTTGGTCAGTTGGGCAGGGCTGTTGAAAACTCGACCCGCCGCTTGCCGACGGCTACCGACCGCCCAGGGCGTCCTGCACCCCTGGGAAAGCCCCGCGTCCTAGGCTCCATACCGTCGCCACCCAAAACGGAAAGGACGTGGGCGCCATGACCGAAACCGCTGTTGAAACTTACGAGACCACGACGAGGGGCGCCGCCTCGATGGCAGCCTATCGCGCCGTTCGCATCCTGCAACTATTGAGCGAACACACCGGTGAGGACAAGGCCATGCTTTCCGATGAGTTGATCCGGCGCCTCGCCCATCCCGACGACCCCGCCCGCATGCCCATCTCGGCGGCGCGGCGCAGCATCTACACCGCCATCTCCGCACTTCGCCATGCTGGATACGAAATTGAGTACAAGCGCGGCGTGGGGTATCGGCTCTTGACCCGTCCGCTCACCGACGAAGAGATCATCCGACTCCACGGCATGGTCATGCGCAACCGCTCTACGCCCATCGCCATTCGAAAAAGCATGGCGCAGCACCTGGTCGCCATGGCGAGTGCCGACGTTCGCGGCTACCTCGATGCACCCGAGCCTGCTCCAAGCGCAGGCGGCAAATCCACCAAGGCCACACGCACGCCCGTCAAGCGCATCGATGCCTGCGAGCTCATCGAGCAGGCCATCGACCACGGAACCACGGTGAGTTTTGATATTTCGAGTGTCACGGCACGCGGAGAGGTCGAAGTGGCACGGATGACACTCCGGCCCTTTGCCATCAAGCAACGAGACGGCATCTCGTATTTGCTGGGAACGGTCTATGACGCGCGAGGCGCCGATGACACGTTGCGTACCGTAGAGATCGGCCGAATGAGAAACGTCACCACACGTCTCCTCGACGGCAAGAAGCTCTTCGCCGCCCTGGACGAGGACGATGCCTCCTCCGCCGCATAAGACCCTCCGCCGCCCATTCGACTACCCGTACCGCCCATCCGATTCTGTATTAAAAAACCCGCCAGGCTGTTGTAAAAATGGACATCAGCGCTACTATAGTTCCACTTGCACTTTGTCCCAGTGCAGTGTTTCCAGCCATTTTTATACTGGGGGTAATGATATGAAGGACATCACCATCAGCCGCAGGAGCCTTCTGGTCTCCGCCGGTCTGCTCGCGCTCGCCCCGCTCGCCGGATGCGGCGGCAACTCTGGTTCCGGCTCTGCTGCCGCCGGTTCCGACTACACCATCGGCGTTCTGCAACTCACCGAGCACTCCGCACTCGATGCCGCCAACGACGGCTTTGTCAAGGCCATCAAGGAGAGCGGCCTTAAGGTCAAGATCGACCAGAAGAACGCCCAGAACGACCAGTCCACGTGTAAGTCCATCGCCGACAAGTTCGTGGGCGACAACGTCGACCTGATCTATGCCATCGCCACGCCCGCCGCACAGGCAGCTGCCGGCGCCACGGCCGATATCCCCATCGTGGGCTGCGCCATCACCGACTACGCCGCCTCCGGCCTGGTTCAGGACAACGATAAGCCCGGCACCAACGTCACCGGCGCCTCCGACCTTACCCCGGTCGCCGAGCAGCTCGAGATGATGCAGAAGGTCTTGCCCGACGTAAAGAAGGTCGGCCTGCTCTTCTGCACCGCCGAGTCCAACTCCGACGTCCAGATCAAGGCCGCCAAGAAGGAGCTCGACAAGCTGGGCCTGGAGCACACCGACTTCACCGTCTCGAGCTCCAACGAGATCCAGTCCGTCGTCGAGTCTGCCGTGGGCAAGGTCGACGCACTCTACTCCCCCACCGACAACACCATCGCCGCGGGCGCTTCGCAGGTCGGCCAGATTTGCAAGGAGAACAAGCTCCCCTTCGTGACCGGCGAGGAAGGCATGTGCATGGCCGGCGGCCTGTTCACCCTCTCCATCAACTATAAGGACCTGGGCTACGCCGCGGGCGAGATGGCCGTTAAGATCCTGAAGGGCGAGGCCAAGCCCGAGGATATGCCGATCAAGCACCTCTCGAGCAAGGACCTGGTCGTCGTCAAGAACGACGAGATGGCCGAGGCTCTGGGTATCGACCTTTCCGCTCTGGACGAATAACGCGTCTAGGGCCCGCACGCGCGCCACGGCTGCGTTATTCAATATCTGAGTCATTGGGGCGAACGCTAAAGGCCGGCGTTCGCCCTGCTTGTTTCAGGTAAAACAAAACGTCTGTCCGCCGCTCTTTTATGCATTGGTACCGCTATTATGGAAAATCACGTGTCCACCCTATCCTAGGAGGTATGAAGCATGCTCATTGCATTGCAGGGCGCCGTTTCGCAGGGCGTCCTCTGGGGCATCATGGTGCTTGGCGTGTTTATCACGTTCCGCCTGCTCGACATCCCCGATATGACCTGCGACGGCAGCTTTGCCCTCGGCGGCTGTGTCTGCGCCGTGCTCATCGTCAACAATAACGTCGACCCCTTGCTCGCCGTGCTGGCCGGCATGTGCGCCGGCGCCATCGCGGGCGCCGTCACGGGCATCTTGACCACCGTCTTTGAGATTCCCGCAATCCTCGCCGGAATCCTTACGCAGATCAGTCTGTGGTCCATCAACCTGCGCATCATGGGCAAGTCCAACACGCCCATCCTTGCCAAGGGCACTATCTTCTCATCCGTCAGCAACATGACGGGCCTGCCGCAGTCCACTGTTGCCATTATCCTAGGCATTGTGCTGGCCGTGGCCATCGTCGCCATCCTGTACTGGTTCTTTGGCACCGAGATCGGCTCGGCGCTGCGTGCCACCGGCAACAACGAGTACATGATCCGCGCCCTGGGCGTTAACACCAACACCACCAAAATGATCGCCCTCGTGCTCTCCAACGCCCTCATTGGCCTTTCGGGTGCGCTCATCTGCCAGAGCCAGAAGTATGCCGACATTGGCATGGGCACCGGCGCCATCGTTATCGGTCTTGCCGCCATCGTCATCGGCGAGGTGCTCGGTCGCCTGCTGCCCGGCGGTCTCACGCAGTTTAGCGTCCGTCTTGCCTCCGCCGTCTTTGGCTCCGTGGCGTACTTCCTTATCCGCGCCATCGTGCTGCAGCTGGGCATGGACGCCAACGACATGAAGCTACTCTCTGCCGTGATCGTCGCCGTGGCCCTGTGCGTGCCCGTGGTTTGGGAGCGCTATAAGCTCCGCAGCTCCTACACGAAGGGAGATGAGGCAGATGCTTAAGCTCTCGCACGTCAAGAAGACCTTTAACAAGGGCACCGTCACCGAGAAGCGCGCGCTCACCGGCGTCGACCTCACCCTCAACGATGGCGACTTTGTAACCGTGATTGGCGGCAACGGCGCCGGCAAGTCCACGCTGCTCAATATGATCGCCGGCGTGTATCCGCTCGATTCGGGTGTTATTGAGCTCGACGGCACCGACATCTCGCGTCTGAGCGAGTCGCAGCGCGCCAAGTACCTGGGCCGTGTGTTCCAGGACCCCATGCGCGGCACTGCAGCCGACATGCAGATCGCCGAGAATCTAGCCCTCGCCAAGCGCCGCGGCCAGCGTCGAGGTCTTTCGTGGGGCGTCACCAAGGCCGAAAAGGACGAGTACGTTGAGCTGCTCAAGCGTCTGGACCTTGGCCTGGACACGCGCCTCAACGCCAAGGTCGGCCTGCTTTCGGGTGGCCAGCGCCAGGCACTCACGCTGCTCATGGCCACGCTCACCAAGCCGCGCTTGCTGCTGCTCGACGAGCACACCGCGGCACTCGACCCCAAGACCGCCTCTAAGGTGCTCAATCTGACCGAGGAGATTGTCGACGAGAACCACCTGACCACGCTCATGGTCACGCACAACATGAATGACGCCATCCGTCTGGGCAATCGCCTGATCATGATGCACGAGGGCCACGTTATCTACGACGTGGCGGGCGACGAGAAGAAGTCGCTCACCGTCGCCGACCTGCTGCAGAAGTTCGAGGAGGTCTCGGGCGGCGAGCTCGCCAACGACCGCATGCTGCTGAGCTAAAACCTGCCAATAAGGGACAGGTTTATTTTGGCAGGTTTTATCTGCGCAAACGTCAAAACCGCCGCAAAGGAACAGATACCTTTGCGACGGTTTTCGCATATCATGTCGATAATCCAGCGTCAGCAGGAACCACTGGTTAAGAACTAAGGAAACTGCCATGAGAAGACTCCTTCCCCGTCTTGCTTGACCGCCGCACTCCTTGCCGGCGTGCTCGCCGGCGGCCCAGCTTACGCCACCGCGGCCACCCCATCTCAAGTTATCGGCCCGTCCGATGTGATCGGACGGGCTTTTTGGTGGGTATCATGGTTGAATGATCATTAGGAGGTTTTCCCTACATGGAATTGTTTGAACCGATTCTTCATTTCTTTGAGCAGCGCTGGGTCCACAACATCATCTGGGCCGTCATCTTGGTAATAGTCACCGCCATCGCCGCCAAGGTGGCATCCAAGACCCTGCGCCACCTACTCAACCGAGACGACAACCCGCTTCCCGCATCGAGCATCTTCATCAACATCGCGCGTGCCGTCATTTGGATGATCGGCGGCAGCTTTATCCTCGACAACTGCTTTGGCATTAACGCAAACGCGCTCGTCGCCGCTCTTGGCGTCGGCGGCATCGCCATCTCGCTCGGCTTTCAGGACACGCTATCAAACCTTATCGGCGGCATGCAAGTGACCTTTATGGGCATCATCAAGCCCGGCGACAATATCGAGGTCGGCGGCGTGTCGGGCGTGGTCCAGGACATCACTTGGCGCCACACGACCATCGAGGACGCCTGCGGACAGACCATCATCGTCCCCAACTCCAACATCTCCAAGAACACACTCGTGCACCTCATGCCCTTTGGACGCGTTGTCGTTCCCGTCGCGGTGAAGGACACGTCAAAGTGGGACTCGCTCGATGCGCTGGCAGACGAGCTCGCCTGTGCCACCAAGGTCGCCGTTTCACCCATCTCGGGCTTTGACAAGGAACCCTACGTGCTCTTTAGCGAGATCGGCGACTTTGGCATTAAGGGTAAGATCATCTTTATCGTCAGTGACGACAGCACCACCTTTACGGCAGCCGACGCCTGCATCCGCGCCATCGCCCCCATCATCGCCTAAAACCACCGCAAAGGGGACAGGCACCTTTGTGGTGGTTTCGCATCGTGGTACCATGGTTCATATCGTTGTTTAAACGACTAAGGGAGTAGACACCATGGAAGAGGCCTATCGTCAAGCGCGCAAGCGCGGCGAACAGGGACGCCGTCGCGCCATCAGCCAAAGCGAGCATCCATATCTTACGGACCTCGACAGCTTGGTCGCCCAGCTTCCCTGCGGGCAGCGCGAGAACATCGGCCTGCGGGACATTCCGCTCGAAATGGTCGTCGGCACGGTTACCAAAGGTCGCCAGTCCGCCTTTTCGTGTAACTTTATGCCGCTGCTCCCCTGGAATACCGAATTCGCCCGCAAATGGTCCAACCTCTACGATATCCAAATCTCCGAGGGCTACCGCGACCCCATCATCGTCACCGAGTTCATGCATCGGTTCTACGTCCAAGAGGGCAACAAGCGCGTCAGTGTCCTCAAATTCCTGGACGCCCCGACGGTTTCGGCCAAGGTCACCCGCCTCTATCCCGGAAAATGGGATTCCGTCGAAAGCCGCCTCTATGGCGAGTTCTGCGCGTTTTGGCGCGTCTGCCCCCTATACGAGATCGAGTTCTCGCGTGAGGGAAGCTACGAGACGCTCGCCAAGATGCTCGGTCAGAACCTTATCGAAAAATGGCCGCAGAAAAAGGTCGACTACCTGCGCCACACCTTCCTGCTCTTTAAGCGCGCCTACCTGCGCGCCGGCGGCGACCATCTGGACATTACGCCCGCCGACGCTATGCTCGTTTACCTCAACGTGTACAACCAAGACCGCTTGCTGGACACGCCGACGGATATCGTCGTAAACCGCCTGTGCAAGATTTGGCGCGAGTTGGTCATTGCCGGCAAAAGTGATGAGGAGAAGGTCGATCTTGTCGAGGCACCGAGTGTCGATGAGGAAGAGGCGCCCGCCAAGTCCACCTCCGGCGTGCTCAACTTCTTTATGGGCAAGACCGTCTACTCGGCGGCCAACCCTCTGCGCATCGCCTTTATCCATGAGTTCCCCTGTGCGACGTCGAGCTGGGACAGCCTGCACGACCAAGGGCGTCAGTATCTCGATGAGCATTTTGGCGGTATCGTGCGCACCGAGGCGTTCGAGGACTGTCACAATCCGGACGTGTTCTACGCCGCCGTGGAAACGGCTGTCAAACATGGAGCTAACGTCATCTTCTCGACCTCGCACCGCCTGATGGAATACGCGCTCAGAGCTGCCGTTGAGTATCCACAGGTGCGGTTCCTTAACTGCTCTATCGGCCTTCCCCACCAAAGCGTCCGTTCGTACTTTGGCAAGATGTACGAGGCCAAGTTCCTCCTGGGCGCCCTTGCCGCCAGTATGGCGGACAACCACCGTATCGGCTACCACGCGTCGGTCTTCGCCTCGGGCGCGCTTAGCGAGATCAACGCCTTTGCGATTGGCGCCTCGCTGCTCGACCCCCGCGCGCAAATTATCCTGACCTGGGGCGATGTGCCCGCCGGAGGCCTTGCCGAGGCCATGTGCCGCGAAGGCGTGAGCGTCATGACCGGCGCTGACATGTCAAAGTCGCTCGTAGACCCTACGGCCTACGGACTCCACCGCCTGGTCGATGGCAAGGTCGTCGGCATCGCCATGCCGGTCTGGAACTGGGGCCGATACTACGAGCTTATCGTGCGAAGCCTGCTGCATGGCACCTGGGATGAGACCAGTGACGACAGCCAGGTTCGCGCCGTCAACTACTGGTATGGCATGAGCTCGGGCGTCATCGACATTCGCTACGCTCCGGGCCTGCCCTATCAGACGCGCAAGCTTGTTCAGCTCCTCCGCAATGGCATCGTCGAAGGCTCCATCAATCCATTTGGCGGCGAGCTCCACAGCCAGGACGGCGTGGTTCAGATTGAGGGCTTCCCTCCCCTGCCGAGTACGCAAATTGTCGAGATGAACTGGCTGGCTGACAACGTTATAGGCTCGATTCCGCAGCTCGATAACGAGCCGGAGGTCCGTGCCCTATGAATATCCTAGCCATTGCCGATGTAGAGGAGCGCTGCCTGTGGGAATGTTTTCGCAAGGAGCGCTTTGAGGACGTTGACCTGATTCTATCCGCAGGCGACCTGGATCCGGACTATCTTGAGTTTTTGGTCACTGTCATCAACAAACCGCTTGTGTACGTTCGTGGCAACCACGACGACCGCTACGCGCGCCATGCACCGGGCGGGTGCATTTGTGTTGAGGACAGCGTATATGTGTACCGAGGTATTCGCATTGCGGGTCTGGGCGGTTCCATGCGCTACCGCGACGGCGCGAACATGTATACCGAGCGCGAGATGGCAAAACGCATGCGCAAGCTATCGCGAAAAATCGCACTGGTAGACGGATGCGATATTCTACTTACCCATGCACCCGTCGCAGGCATGGGCGACCTGGACGACCTGCCGCATCGAGGATTCGAGTGCTTTAATGCGGCTCTTGAGTCTTGGGGTCCCGACTATATGATTCACGGGCATGTGCACCAAAGCTACGGCCCCAACTTTCAACGCGAGCGCCAACACCCATGCGGAACGAAGATTGTCAACGCCTGCGGCTATACCAAGATCGAAATTGACGAGGCGCGCTACCCCACGCGCGGTTGGAAGGCCGCTTGGCTCAACTCGCAAACCATGCGCCGCGAGCTCAAACGCCACGAAGCAATCGAGTCTTCAACCGCCAGAACCCCCTGGTAACTGCCAACAACCACCACGAAGGGGATAGGCACCTTTATGGTGGTTTTGCTGACTCGTCCGACCTGTCCATCACGGTGCTTGTGTAATTAACGAGAACACTCATTGTTTTGTAAGGACGGCGCTCACGTGCCGTCTTTTTTTGTCAACTTATGCAGTCTCGACCGTGTTGTATGTAGAGGGACCTCGCGAGACGCCTTCCCTATATCCACCACGACCAATTGGAGGTGACACTATGCCTGCACGCCGTAACCGCAATAGCACGCTCCGATGCGATGCCGATCAGATCGAGCGGGAAGCAAAGCGCTTGGTCGACACGTATTCCGACCTCATCCTTCGATTGTGCTATTCGGCCCTTGGATCCGCTGACGACGCTCAAGACATCTGCCAGGACACGCTGATCAAGATTCTCCAACGCACTCAACCGTTCGACTCGCTCGAACACGAACGTGCTTGGGTGATCCGAGTCGCACTGAACGCATGTCGCGATATCGGCCGTACGCACGCGAATCACCCGGTTGTCGACCTCGATTCGCTCCCCGATTTCTACGCACCCGTAACACATACCGAGCAAGAATTCGCGCAACGCGACTGCGCCATTCTTTCCGCTGTCACGGCCCTGCCTCAAGCACAGCGCATCGCCATCTTTTTGCACTACTACGCAGGCATGAGCATCAGGGAAATCGCAGACGCCGTTCACGCGACGCCAGCTGCAACCGCCCAGCACCTTAGCCGCGGACGTGCGTCACTTCGGCTTTCCTTGAAAGGAGACCACAATGACTACGAATTCGAATGACTATCGCCACGCCCTGGAGCACATTTCGTTTACCGATAATGCGAAGCAGCACATGGCAAACTCGATTGCTCAGTCCGTCGCATCGAGCGATGCGGCGACCGCTCAAAGCAACTTTAATGGCACGCGACGCAAGCCGCGCATCGCCCGCCATCCCGTAAGAACAGTCGCTCGCATTGCCGCTGTAACGGCAGTCCTCGCTATCGTCATTGGAGGCGCTGGCACGGCTATGGCAACAGGCGTCCTGCCGCTTCCTTCTGACATGCTTTCCGACATCTTTGACGGACCTGCTTCTCAAACCGAGATCATCGACCGTATTGGCCGGCCCGTCGGTGCTAGCTGCTCCAACAACGGAGTCACCGTGACCGCCGACGCCATCATGGGCGACAAGGATATGGTTACCATCGCCTATACGCTTACGTTCGACGATCCCGCTGCCCTGAAAAAGCTTTCCGAGCCGGGCGAGAACGGAACTATCGCCGGAAGTGTCGATGGAAACGTATACGTTGATGGCGAGCATGGCGGCCAAGGCCAATCATGGCTCATTGACAAGAACCCCAATGACTCCAGCATTCAATACTTTGCACAGTTCAGCGTTGAATCACCCGGCCTTATGGGCAGGACCGTCCGCACGCATATCAACTCTCTCGTTGTGCCACGTGCTGGCAAAGAGCTTCCCGAGTATAAGAAAATACTTACGGGCCCATGGGATCTTAAGTTCCAGCTGAATTACGAAGATACATCCGTTACGATTCCCGCGCCCAAATCGGTCAACTTTAACGGCACCAAGGCGACGATTCAAGAGGCCACCGTATCCTGCGTTGGCGTTTCAGTCCGCTACAACATAGATCGTTCCATCGAACACGACAACAACAGCGGCAAGATGTCTCAAAACATGGAGGAGTCTATGGATGCCGTTGGCAACATACCCCTCATCGTGACGTTCAAAGACGGTCATGTTGAGGACGCAACCAGCCACAGCGGCTATTTCGCAAATAAACTGGATAACGGCACCACTGATGTCCACAAGACCTGGCCGTTCTCGCAAGTTTGTGACACAGACAAGATTGCAAGCGTACAAATTGGCGATACGGTCATTCCCATGAATTCGTAACGCTACGCGGCTCGTATATGCACCCGGTTCCGCACTTCGCGTCTAAAGATGCGCTGTCATCGAGCAGCGTGAGCGCAAGGCCGCCCGTATGGTCGGCTGGGAACACCTCGTTGCGCTAAAAACCACCACGAAGGGGACCGGCACCTTTGTGGTGGTTTTGCTGACTCGTCCGACCTGTCCCAACGGTTTGTCTCAATCTGTAACAGGTAGGGCCCAAATAATCGGTTAGCTGTTACAGATCGAGACAGACCACGGATGCTCAGCCGAAAATCTCAATCTGTAACAGGTAGGAACGATTTTGCCCCTTAGATGTTACAGATTGAGATATTTGACAGCTTGAATCGGCATCGCCTACAGCGCGGCGACGACCTTGTCGCCCATCGTCGTGGTGCCGAGGATCTTATCTGCCGGGGTGTTGACATCGGCGATGTCACGGGTGCGCCAGCCCTCGTCGAGCACGCGCGCCACGGCGCTCTCGATCCACGCGGCTTGCTCGCCCATGTCGAGCGCGTAGGTCAGCAGCATCGCCACCGACAAGATTTGAGCCAGCGGATTGGCCACGCCGAGCCCCGCGATGTCAGGAGCGCTGCCAGCACTCGGCCCAAACAGCGATACGCCATCATCCAGCGAGGCAGAGGCAAGCATACCGAGCGATCCGGTAATCTGAGCCGCCTCATCGGACAGGATGTCGCCGAACATGTTCTCCGTCACCACGACGTCAAAGTCTGCCGGTCGACTGATGAGCTGCATGGCGGCGTTGTCGACGAGCAGGTCCTCAAGCTCCACGTCGGAGTACTCCTCGTCTTGCACGCGATGCACGATCTCGCGCCACATGCGGCTCGTCTCCAGCACGTTGCGCTTATCAACGCTCGTCACCTTGCCGCGACGTTTGCGCGCCGCCTCAAATGCCTGGCGCGCAATGCGCTCAATCTCGTACTCGCGATACTCCATCACGTCGACCGCACGCTGACCTGCGCACCCGCAGCGCCCGCGCAGGTCACGGATGCGGGCGCCAAAGTCCCACGGCATGTTGTAGCCCATCGTATCGGGGATGTTCACGACCGTGGCACCGGCCTTTACGGCCGCCTCGATAATGCGCACCAGAAACTCCTGATCGGAGCGGCCGGCATCCTCGGCATAAAACTCAACATCGTCAACGAACTTGCGAGCATGTTTGACGGCATGGATCGCTCACTCAATTGCCCTTTCCTCAGTCATATGGAGCTTGTCGCGCAGGTGACTGGTGCTCACACCCAGCCCTGTATGGATACGGGGCCTCTGGGCCGTTTTGAGCGCCTCTGCAGCCACTTCGATATCCCTGTCGACAGCGCGCGTCAGGCCGCATACCGTGCATCGGTCGCCCGCAATCTTGCCAATCTCCTGTACGGAGCGAAAGTCACCAGGACTCGAGATGGGAAAGCCCGCCTCGATAACGTCCACGTTCATGCGCACCAGCTGGCGGGCGATGAAGAGCTTTTCCTCGGTATTCATGCTGGCGCCCGGCGACTGCTCACCGTCGCACAGGGTGGCGTCAAAGATTGTGATTTTGCGGCTTATATGTTCCTCCTGATTGACCGTTTTATGACAGATGGCTTTCAGGAGAGAGAGAAGGCCTAGAGATAGAAAAATACCCGTGTCGCTCATCACGCCTGAAAGCGGCAGACGATAGCGCACCCGGGTACAACAAATCGTTATAGCGAGATTACAACCCTAGCGCGCTATCCAATCTAGTAGCGCTAGGCCTAGGAGCTGTTGCGTGTTCTTAAACATGTTGGGCTCCCTTCGGCCTCGGGTAGTACTACATCGCGCTAAAGTACAACACAAGTAAAACCACCACAAGTGCCTGTCCCCTTCGTGGTGGTTTCGTTGACTCAAAAGCAAGAGACCCGGTCCTGCACGAGGCAGAACCGGGTCTCTTTAGCAATGCTTGCTTTGCTCAGGCAGTAACTGTTAGTTACTCAGCCAGGAAGTCGCGCTGGATAGCGGGATCGACCTTAACGCCAGGGCCCATGGTGGAAGACACGGAGATGGACTTGACGTACTTGCCCTTAGCAGAAGAGGGCTTGACGCGCAGGATCTCGGTGTACAGGGCAGCGTAGTTCTCGACGAGCTGCTGCTCAGAGAAGGACTTCTTGCCCAGGGGCACGTGGCAGATGCCGTAGCGGTCGGCGCGGTACTCAACGCGGCCAGCCTTGAGCTCGGAGACCATCTTGGCGACGTCCATGGTCACGGTGCCGAGCTTGGGGTTCGGCATGAGGCCACGGGGACCAAGGATCTTACCGATGCGGCCAACCTTGGCCATCATGTTCGGCGTAGCGATAGCGGCGTCGAAGTTGATCTCGCCCTTCTGAATCTGGGCGACAAGCTCGTCGGAACCGATGATGTCGGCGCCGGCAGCCTCAGCCTCGCGGGCCTTCTCGCCCTCGGCGAAGACGGCAACACGAACGGTCTTGCCGGTGCCGTGGGGCAGGGAGATGGAACCACGGATGTTCTGGTCAGCCTTACGAGTATCGATGCCCAGACGGAAGTGGGCCTCGACGGTCTCGTCGAACTTGGCGGTGTCGAGCTCCTTGATGAGCTTGGCAGCCTGAAGGGGGGTGTAGAGCGTGGCGCGGTCGATCTTCTCGGCAGCGGCGTTATAGCTCTTACCATGCTTAGCCATGTGCATTACCTCCTGTGGTTAAACGGGCGTGAGCCCTCCCACATCGTATCGTGTGCCCTATTGCACACATATAACGGGCGCCCCGGTCGGAGCACCCGTCATTACCTAAAGAAATCGCTACTCAGCGATGGTGACGCCCATGGAACGGGCGGTACCGGCGATGATCTTCTTGGCGGCGTCAATGTCGTTGGCATTGAGGTCCGGCATCTTGATCTCGGCGATCTTGGTGAGCTGCTCCTGAGAGAGCTGACCAACCTTGTCGGCCTGGGGCTTAGCGGAACCAGACTTGAGGTTCAGCTCCTTCTTGATGAGGTGAGCCGCCGGCGGGGTCTTGGTGATGAAGGAGAAGGACTTGTCCTCGTAGACAGAGATCTCAACGGGGATGATGTCGCCCTTCTTGTCCTGCGTCTCGGCGTTAAAGGCCTGGCAGAACTGCATGATGTTCACGCCAGCAGCGCCCAGGGCGGGGCCGACGGGAGGAGCGGGGTTAGCTGCACCAGCAGGAATCTGGAGCTTAATGACGTTGGCAACCTTCTTCTCAGCCATGGTCATTCCTTTCGAATCACGAGTGTGAAGTACTTGCTATATCGTAAGCACGCACGTGTTAGAAGCACTCCTGAGATGAGCAGTCACAGAAGAAGCACGCTCGCGCGAACGGACGAAAACTTAAGCGATGACAGCGACCTGGTTAAAGTCGAGCTCGACCGGCGTCTCGCGGCCAAAGATCATCAGCGTGACCTTGAGCTTGCCAGCCTCGGTGTTAACCTCGGAGACCTTGCCATCAAAGTCGGTAAGCGGGCCATCGGTGACGCGGACGGACGTGCCGACCTGAATATCAACCGAGGTGCGCTTGGGCGAATCGCCCTTACCGGGACGACGAGTCATCTTGTTGTACTCGTCGCGGGAAAGCGGAGCGGGCTTGCCGTTGCCGCCCAGGAAACCGGTGACGCCAGGCGTGTTACGAACGCACGTCCAAGCATCGTCATCCATCTCCATGCGGACCAGGACATAACCCGGGAAGATCTTGGAATCCTTGGTCTCACGCTTGCCACCCTCTTTAATCTCGGTGACGCGCTCCATAGGAATCTCGATATCAAAGATACGGTCCTGCATGCCCATAGTCTCGATGCGATGCTCGAGATCGGACTTAACGCGGTTCTCGTATCCAGAGTAAGTGTGAACGACGTACCAACGCTTAGACATGGTTTAGCCCCTCAATCCAGAGAACAGAGCAAGAGCCTCGCCAAAGCCAGCATCGAGCAGAGCGATGACGACGCCGACGACGATCAGAGAAGCGCAAACGACGACCGAGTAGTTCACGAGCTCCTTCTTATCGGGCCACGTGACACGCTTCATCTCGGACTTCACCGAAGCGAAATACTTCTTGGTGCGGGCGAAGAAACCAGGCTTCTCGTTCTTCTTGGACTTCACAGCCTTCTCGCTCTTCTTGGCAACGGCCTTCTTGGCCTCAACCTTGGAGTTGGCGGCAGCGTTGTTGGCAGGCGCCTGCTGCTGTGCCTTCTTCTTGTTCTTCTTGTTGGCCATTTGGGTTACCTCCGCGCAATGCGCTTATACATGAGTAAACCGTAAGCCCCCAAGTGGGAGCTTACGGAATAATGACTGGCACGCCAGGAAGGACTCGAACCCTCAACACTCGGTTTTGGAGACCGATGCTCTACCAATTGAACTACTGGCGTATATGACTAGAGACTAGCGAGTCTCTTTGTGCAGCGTGTGGTGACGGCACCAGGGGCAATACTTCTTGATCTCCATACGATCAGGCATGGTCGACTTGTTCTTGGTGGTCGTATAGTTGCGGCGCTTGCACTCAGTGCACGCAAGAGTAACTAGAGTACGCATGTATCCTGAACCTTTCATTTCCGCCCCGTACGGGCACGAGTTGTTACTTTATCAGCTCCACGTAAGTGCTGTCAATGAAAACCTCGAGTCAATTGGTTCTCGGTGGATCCATTCATATTTGGAACACATCAATGAAGCCATCGAGATCTAATCGACGGTGCATCCAGGACCATTATCGATCCTCTCGACACCAGCAACGGCTCAATATCCATTGCAGAAAAGAACCCGGCACCCAAATAAGTGCCGGGTTCTCTAAGTCAGCTATATCAAAGAGCTAATTTACTCAATGATCGTGGAGACGATGCCCGAACCGACGGTGTGGCCACCCTCGCGGATAGCGAAGCGCAGGCCCTCCTCCATGGCGATCGGGTGGATGAGGTCGCCCTCGATGGTGATGTGGTCACCAGGCATAGCCATCTCGGTGCCCTCGGGGAGCTTGACCGTACCGGTAACGTCGGTGGTACGGAAGTAGAACTGAGGACGATAACCATCGAAGAACGGGGTATGACGGCCGCCCTCCTCCTTGGTCAGAACGTAGATCTCACCGGTGAACTTGGTGTGCGGGGTAACCGAACCGGGCTTGCAGAGAACCTGGCCGCGCTCGATGTCCTCGCGCTTGATGCCGCGGAGCAGCAGACCGACGTTGTCGCCAGCCTCGCAGAAGTCCATGGACTTACGGAACATCTCGATACCGGTAACGACGGTGTTCTGGGTATCCTTGATGCCGACGATCTCGACGGGCTCGTTGAGCTTGAGCTCACCGCGCTCGACACGGCCGGTAGCAACGGTACCACGGCCGGAGATGGTCATAACGTCCTCAACGGCCATCAGGAACGGGAGGTCGTTGTTACGAGCAGGCGTCGGGATGTACTCGTCGACGGCGTTCATGAGCTCGCGGATAGCGTCCATCCACTTGGCGTCGCCCTCGAGAGCGCCCAGAGCGGAACCACGGATGACGGGGATGTCGTCGCCGGGGAAATCGTACTCGGAGAGGAGCTCACGGGTCTCCATCTCGACGAGGTCGATAAGCTCGTCATCGTCGACCATGTCGCACTTGTTCAGGAAGACGACGATGTAGGGAACGCCGACCTGACGGGCGAGCAGGATGTGCTCGCGAGTCTGAGCCATGGGGCCGTCGGTAGCAGCGATGACCAGGATAGCGCCGTCCATCTGAGCAGCGCCGGAGATCATGTTCTTGACGTAGTCAGCGTGGCCCGGGCAGTCAACGTGAGCGTAGTGACGGGAAGCGGTCTCGTACTCGACGTGGGAGACGGAGATCGTAATGCCGCGCTCGCGCTCCTCGGGAGCCTTGTCGATGTTCTCGAACGCAGTGAAGTCAGCCTTGCAGCCCTCGGTCTCGGAGAGAACCTTGGTGATGGCGGCGGTCAGCGTGGTCTTGCCGTGGTCGACGTGACCAATGGTGCCGATGTTAACATGCGGCTTAGTGCGCTCAAACTTCTCTTTGGCCATAAAGCCCTCCTCTTAACAGGTCGTCCCCGGACGGGACTTTGCCTTTATACCATAGTGGCCTCTCAACATACTATTGAGAAGCCACCGTGTTACCTATGGTAGCGGTGACTGGATTCGAACCAGTGACGCCACGGGTATGAACCGTGTGCTCTAACCAACTGAGCTACACCGCCGGATGGAGCCTGCAACCAGACTTGAACTGGTGACCTCTTCGTTACCAACGAAGTGCTCTACCGACTGAGCTATACAGGCACTTGACGGGTGGGAGCTATAGGATTCGAACCTATGTAGGCAGAGCCAACGGGTTTACAGCCCGTCCCCATTAACCACTCGGGCAAACTCCCAATCGTTCAAGTATCCGCAGGTCCTTTGGTCTTTTGGACCGCCGCCCCCGCGAACGAAAAAGATAATACGATGCAACCTTGGGGGCTGTCAACGAAAACCTCTAGATACACGGTGCCGGGCGTATCTATATACCTTTGACCTGCGGTTTTGCTGAGTTTAGATATGACGGACGGTGAATTTGCATGTAGCGGTGACATTTCCCGAGGGAACACTTTGTCATAGTAGAGTACGCTGGCTGGAACGAACTTCGATAACGACCCTCTTGCACTATTACATAGGTTGCAATCGGGCTTCCACGGCACGATCGAGCGTGGAAAATCCTCGCTCGATCAAGCAGACCATGGGCTTCACCGTTTTCATCTCGATCTGTAACAATAAGGAGGGTCTTCAGCCCACTCGTGTTACGGATCGAGACAAACCTGAAGCCTGGTGGGAGTCAAACCCGCTGACATGTCAACATAAATAGAAACGGGCCCTGTCCCACAAGGAACAGAGCCCGAAACTCTCATGGAGCCAGTGACAGGAATCGAACCTGCAACCCACTGATTACAAATCAGTTGCGCTACCGTTGCGCCACACTGGCACACTTGGCGCTTTCGCGCGAAGCCTGTTAAGGATAAAGGAATTACGGACGAGGCGCAACAGACCCTTCGACCGACCACATCTTAAAACTATTCGTCAAAACGAATAGTTTTAATTACAATGGAATAGATAAAACTGTTCGTTCTAACGAAGGGTTTCGCGATGCTTACTACCAAGGAAGCTGCCGAACTGCTCGGCATCACTCCGCGCAGGGTGCAGGAGCTCATAAAAAACGGAGCACTTGAGGCCCGGAAAGCTTCTGGCGTGTGGCTTATCGACAAAGACAGCGTAGACACGCGACTCCGCTCCGTGACCAAAACGGGGGGACGTCCCCGCCGCGGCCACGGTAAAAGCGAGATCGCATTCACCCTCATGAACCGCACGCACGAAGTCGCCCAGCTGGTCTACAGCACATCGCGAAAAGACTTTACCCACATCGGCGCCGACGTCGATCGTGCCCACGCCCCTATTGGAGTATTTGGCCCTAATAGCCCCATATCGCTCGACTCCTTCCGCATCTGGTGGCGCGGCCGCGGTATCCCGCTCGCACGCATTGGGCTAGCCTCCCTGCTTGCAGAAGCCGCAGTCGATGTTCCCGATGAACTCGTACAGCGAAATCTTGGCCTCTCCTTATCCGACCAGTATTGGATTAGGCCCCAAGGCTCCGGTCTCGCGTGGGAAGATATCAATTTCTTCAATAATGCTTTTGACGACGTCTCTCTCAGCATTGCGCCCTTCGCCCCAGAGGGAAAAGCGGCTGCCGCAAAGCCCGACAACACCTCGGACGGCAATCTTCAAAAGTACTGGACATGCGAGGGTGACCGTCGAATCCTCCACAAGGCAGGTGCGCATCTAAACCAGGAACCCTATAACGAGATGGTGGCGACTGCACTTCACCGTCGCATCCTAAACACTTGCGATTACGTACCCTATTCGCTCGAAGGCGCGGGTACTTCTGCCTTGAGCACATGCAATGTCTTCTTAACTGACGAAGAAGAATATGTCCCTGCGTTCTATGTAAACCAGCATGCAAATGCAGACGAGCGACTAACCGGTTACGAACGGTATGTAGCAAACTGCGAGGAGCTTGGAGCGACAGATATAAAAGACGCCCTTGACCGCATGATTGTATGCGATGACATCATTGCCAACTATGACCGTCATTGGCGTAACTTTGGCCTTGTGCGAAACGTCAACACGCTAGCCTGCAGACCTGCCCCCATCTTCGATTCGGGCTCATCGCTCTGGTGCAACGTTTCTCTAGAGGAGCTTAAGGCAGGAGAGCACAGTTTTACCAGCGCGCAGTTTCATTCAAGCCCCGCGAAACAAATGCTGCTTGTTGAGGATATGAGCTGGTTTGACGGCGACAAACTCGAAGGCTTCGTTGACGAGGCAATCGAGATTCTGTCCAGAAACGACGCGCTCACGGCAAGGCTGCCATATCTAAAAGAGGCGCTTACATGGCGCCTCCGTAGAATGATCGACATCGCTGAATGGAGTTAGCGAGACAGCGCCGCGCCGGCAGCTCCCCTACCTCCCGCGAAGGGCCTTGAGCTTGGCCAGGGCATCGGGGCTCAGGCGACTGCCCAGAGTCATCTTGATCTGCGGAGCTTCCTCTGCCTCGTGAACGTCGTTGTCGATCTGTTTGATCTCGTCCACCAGCATACGGCTCGAGATGCGCGTGACGCCCTTGCCCATGACGACGGCCTGTATTGTGCCGTCACTCGATACCACGGAGCACGCGCGGCCTTCCTCACGCGCCTCGATGCAGAGCTTCTGCACCACGGTATCGGCAGAGACGCCCGTCGGCGAGAACTCGATGCGCACGCCGCGGGCCGGTAGGTTGGGGCGCTCGTTGGAGATGTTGCCCGCGCCGTCGAACACGATCACGGCCTCGTAGCGGCCCTGGGCAAAGGCGGCGACGTCGTTGATAAGCGCAGTACGAGCCATATCGTGGACGTCGCTGGAATATGGATCGTCGGAATGGTCGTAGACGAGCTTTTCGTAGCGCGGCGTGCAGTGAATCACGTTGTAGCCGTCGACCACCAGCAGCTCGGGCTTATTGGAGTGCACCGTCGAGACCGGGTCGGCGATGGCCTGCGCAAACGCATTGCCGCCCACGCCATAGGTCGCGGCCGAAACAATCGGCTTGGCCGAGCCCTCGCCAAAGCGCTTGGCCTTGGACTTGGCGCGGTTCTTCTTGGACATGCGCTACTCCTCCCCCATGAGCTCGCCGGCATTGCGGCGCAGCCACTCAAAGCACAGCGCGGTGGTCGCCTGGGCCACGTTGAGACTCTCGGTCATGCCGCGCTGGGGAAGCTTGGTCAAAAAGTCGCATTTCTCGAGCACCAGGCGCGAGATGCCGTCGCCCTCGGAGCCCATGACGAGCGCAACGCGGCCCTCGAAGGGAGCATCCCAGCAGCTGCCCTCGGCGTGCTCGGAAGCACCGCCCACCCAAAAGCCGGCGGCCTTGAGGTCGTCAAGCGCTCGGGCGATATTGGGAACCTGCGCGATGGGCAGGTGTATGACGGCACCAGCGGAGGTTTTGTAGCTGCCCACGGTCACACCGGCGGCGCGCTTGTTGGCAATGATGACGCCCGCTGCGCCCACGACCTCGGCAGAGCGCACGATCGCACCAAAATTGCCATCGTCGGTCACATGGTCGAGCACGACGACGAGCGCCGGTCCTTCACACGCGCGATCGAGAATATCGGCGACATCGGCATAGGGGAAATTGCCCACCTCGAGCGCAATGCCCTGGTGAGCGCCATGGCTCGACAGCGCATCGAGCTGCGTGCGCGGCACATACTTAATGCGGACGTCCGCGGCGTTGAGGTCGTCGACCAGGCGCGACAAGGCGGCATCGCGCTCCCCGCCCTCGGCGATGAGCGCGCACTTGACGGGAAAGCCGGTACGCAGTGCCTCGGCGGCAGCACGACGACCTTCGATAAACTCGCCCTTGGGAACCTGAACGTTGTCGCGGTTGCGATCTCGCTGCGAACGCGCAGCCTGGGCTTGGGAGCGCTCGCGCTGGCCCTTGGGAGTGGCAGCGCGGTCGTTGCGGCGAATCGGACGCGAGCCAGAAGCAGCCTGCTTGCCTCCACGCGGTGCACGTTTGCGATTGTCGGCCATAAAACGGCCTCCTTAAATAGATAACGAACAAGAATCGACCGTCCGAGCCACGGCACCTTGCCTTTCAATCGTTGGGCATGACCACCAGGTCTATGCCCTCCTCTTTCAAGGCAATCTGCCGCACCTCGAACGGTCGACAAATACTAGAGACTCTTAATACGAGTACCCGCGGCCGTATCTTCAATCGTCAGGCCCAGGTCCTTGAGCTGGTCGCGGATGGCGTCGGCCAGATCCCAGTTCTTGGCGGCACGGGCCTCGGCACGGGCCTCGAGAATCTTGGCAGCGGCCTCGTCCACGTCGTCACCCGTGTAGGCGACCAGGCCGGCGGCAACGCCCAGCAGGCCCAGCGGCAACTCGACCTTGGGCTCGGGGAGCTCGACGCCAAACGTATCGAGCAGCTCGACCAGCGTATTGGCAGCAGCAAGCGCAGCGGCCTTGTCGGCAGCATCGCCCGCCTGCTCCAGGTACTGGTTGCACTCGGTCACAAAGCCAAAGACAGCACCCATGGCACCGGCAGTGTTAAAGTCGTCGTCCATGCACTCCTTAAAGGCGGCACGGGTCTCGGCGGCCTTGGCGGCAAACGCCTCAGATGCTGCCTCATCGGCATCGGCCGCCGCATGGTTCGCGGCCCAGCGCAGGTTCTCGACCGTACCGGCGATACGCGTAAGCGAGTTCTCGGCACCCTCCAGGCGCTCCCAAGAAAAGTCGAGCGGCGAGCGATAGCTCGTCTGCAGCATCAGCAGACGCAGAGCAGCAGCGGAGTGCTGCTCGAGGACCTCGGCCAGCGTAAAGAAGTTGCCGAGCGACTTGGACATCTTCTCGCCGTCTACCAGCAGCATGCCCGTGTGCATCCAGGTGTTGGAGAAGCCCTGGTGCCAGGCGCAGGTGGCCTGGGCGCACTCGTTCTCGTGATGCGGGAAGGCAAGGTCGGAGCCGCCGCCGTGGATGTCGATCGGGGTGCCCAGGTAGCGATGCACCATGGCGGCGCACTCGGTGTGCCAACCGGGACGGCCTTCGCCCCAGGGGCTCGGCCAGCTGGGTTCGCCGGGCTTAGCGGCCTTCCACAGGGCAAAGTCGAGCGGGTCGTTCTTGTCCTCGTTCTCCTCGATGCGCGCGCCAACCATAAGGTCGTCGATGTTGCGGCCCGAGACCTGACCATAGTTGGGATCGCTGCGCACGGCAAAGTACACATCGCCGTTATCGGCTGCGTAAGCGTGGCCCTGCTCGATAAGCGTCTTGATCATAGCGATCATGGGGCCGATCTCCTTGGTGGCGCGGGGGCGCACATCGGGATCGAGCACGTTGGCGGCACGCATGACGCCGATGAACTTGTCGGAGAACTCCGTCGCGACCTCGGCGGCCGTGCGGCCCTGCTCGTTGGCGCGCTTGATGATCTTGTCATCGACATCGGTGAGGTTCTGGGCGAACGTGACCTCGTAGCCGCTCGCGATGAGCCAGCGACGAATCACGTCAAAGCTGATGAACGTGCGGGCATTGCCGATGTGGATGTTGTCGTAGACCGTGGGGCCGCACACGTACATGCGGACCTTGCCGGACTCGATGGGCTGGAACTCTTCCTTTTTATGGGTAGCGCTGTTGTAGATACGCATTCGTTACTCCTTAACGGTTTTCTGTAGCAGGCAGACGGCCCAGGCACCGATTCCCTCGCCCTGGCCTTCCCAACCGAGCTTTTCGGTCGTAGTGGCGGCGACGCCCACGTTTTCGACGTCAACGCCCAGAGCATGGGCGAGGTTGGCGCGCATGGCATCGCGGTGCGGGGTGATCTTAGGCTGCTGACAGGCAATGGTGCAGTCGGCATCAACAAACTCAAAGCCCAGCTCACGCGCATAGTCCATCACGCGGGCAAGCAGCACCATCGAGTCGGCACCCTCGTAGGCGGGATCGGTATCGGGGAACAGTTTGCCAATGTCTCCCCCGCGGCAGGCGCCCAGAATGGCGTCGGCCAAGGCGTGCGCAAGCACATCGGCATCCGAGTGGCCCAGCAGGCCGCGCTCGTAGGGGATGTCAACCCCGCCGATGATACATCGACGCCCCTCCACCAGACGGTGAACGTCGTAGCCATGGCCAATGCGCAGGTTACTGAACATGGGGAAGGTCCTCTCCCTCGGCCATGCGACCGAGCAGAATCGCGGTTACGGGACGCAGGTCCTCGGGCACCGTCACCTTAAGGTTATCGCGCGGGCTCTGGACACAGCGGACGCGCCCGCCCATGCGCTCGACCAGCGATGAATCGTCGGTGCCGATAAAGCCCTCGGCGATAGCAGCGGCGTGAGCGCGCTTCATGGCGTCGACGCTAAAGATCTGCGGCGTCTGCGCGGCCCAATAGAGCTCGCGCGGCGGCGTCTCGACGATGTTGTCGCCATCGACGATCTTGAGCGTGTCGATGGCAGGCTGGCCGCACACGACGCCGTCGAGGGCACGGTCGCCCACAAGCACGTCGATCGCATGATCGATGGCCTCGGTCGTAATGAGCGGACGGGCGCCGTCGTGGATGGCGACATATTCGAAACCCGCCGGAGCCGCATGCACGCCGGCACGGGTGGAATCCTGGCGGGTCTCGCCGGCATCGGCAAAGCTGATGGGCGTGTCATAGTCAAACGGGTCGATGGCCAGGCGGCGCATCTCGGCACGGCGCTCGGAAGGACACACCACCACGATGTGGCCGACCTTATTGCTACGGTCAAATGCGCGGATAGACCAGCTCATGAGCGGACGGCCCGCCACGTTAACGAGCTGCTTGCCGCCGGGATTTCCAAAGCGCTGGCCACTGCCGCCGGCAACGACCACGGCGCATACGGGCGCCATTATGCGTTCCCCTGTTTGGTGCCCTTCATGCGGTACAGGGAGTCCGCAAGAATGGCAGGGTTGTTGACGCCAAAGTCGCCTAGGCGCTCCGGATCCTCGCTGATGTCGTCCATGAGCTCCTGCAGCGATCCATACTCGTCGACGATCTTCTCGGCCACGCCGTCGCGCACGACGGACACGCGCGAAAGCGTGCGCAGGCCCAGCGGTGTCATGACGGAGTCCTCGTCCAGGTCGTCGTAACCCAGAACCGCCGCCACATGCTGCGGGTCGGACAAGTCCTTGGGCGTCATACGGCTCAGGTTGGCGCGGATCTTTTCGGCATTGGCCTCGGAGGAATCGCTCGCATAGTCGCGAATCATCAGGTCGTACTCGGTATCCATGCTGGAGCCGGCGAGCTGCTCGAGCTGCATCTGCACGAGCTTGCCCTGGTTGCCCAGCTTGACAATGCAATCCTTAAGTTCGGTCTTTGCCTGCTGCATGATCTCGAAGCTCGAGAAAATCCCGGTAATGTCGGCGAGCGTAACGTAGTCGTCGAGCTCGAGGGCCGTCAGGCGCAGCAGGGAGCGGTCGAGCGACTGACGGGTAGTCTGGAGCGTGGCGACGAGCTGGTTGACCGAGCTCATGATGGTGGTGACGGGCTGGATCTCGTAGCTCTTGCCGTGAACGTACACGTTGACGACGGCACGACGGGCCGAGACCGAGATCACGATGGCATCCGTGAGCACCGACATGCGGGCGGCGGTGCGGTGACGCATGCCCGTCTCACTCGTGGCAAGCGAGGGATCGGGATTGAGGTGGAAGTTGGCGCGCAGGATCTGGGTGAGGTCGCCGTCGATGACGATGGCGCCGTCCATCTTGGAAAGCTCGAACAGGCGGTTCGAGGTAAACGAAATGTTGAGCGGGAAGCCGTCGTTACCAGCAGCGAGCACGTTTTCGGTGTCGCCGACGCAAATAAGAGCGCCCAGGTGACCAGCAATGATCATGTCGAGGGCGGTGCGGATCGGCTGGCCAGGTGCCGTCAGGCGGATGGCCTGTTCCATACGCTTTTGCAGCTCGTTCTTATCCAAGGCATCGCTCCCATCGCATACGCTCCATAAACGCTAAATAGTTTCTCACGGTTTGTCCCCGCGGCGCTCGCGAAATCCGATGCTTACAGAATGAGCGAACACCGCTGAGAGCCTCAACCCAAATGAGCTGTTCATGTGGTAGCATCGGGATTCACATGAATGAGGGAGTAGTCGCGTGACCGGGTTCGCCTCCGGTGGCGCGGCAAGTCAACATACTGGCCGACACGGTCTGGCTTGCCTTAATGAACGAGACTCGTGGTTGTACGCGCGGCGCGTACGCCACGGGTCTTTTTTGTTGCTCCCCTGTCAGAAGTACACGCGGGTTCGCCCGCAAGGAGGGAGCCAAACCATGGGACTCGTAGAGCTCGTGCTGCTCGCCATTGGCCTTTCGATGGACGCCTTTGCCGTATCCATCTGCAAGGGCCTTGGCATGAAGAAGATCAACCTTAAGGTCGCCGTAGTGCTCGGCCTGTTCTTTGGCGGCTTCCAGGCCGGCATGCCCGTAATCGGATGGGCGCTCGGAAGTCAATTCATGGCCATCATCGGACCTATCGACCATTGGATCGCCTTTATCCTTTTGGCCTTCATCGGCGGCAAAATGCTGTGGGAGGCTTTTACCGAGGACGAGGATGAAGGCGACGGCAAGAATGCCGAAAAGATTGAACTGAGCGAGTACCTGATCCTCGCCATCGCCACCTCAATCGACGCCCTGGCCGTGGGCATCTCGTTCGCCGCGCTTTCGGTCGACATCGTTCCCGCCGTATCGCTTATCGGCGTCACAACGTTTATCTTCTCCGTCGCCGGCGTAGCGATCGGCCACACCTTTGGCGCGCGCTACGAAAAACCTGCCACCATCGTGGGCGGCATCGTGCTCATCCTCATCGGACTTAAGATCTTGCTTGAGCATCTGGGGATTTTGGCGCTGTAACGCCAAACACAATCGCTCAAAACTCAACGCCAGTACAAGGCCTAATGCAAAGTTTTGCATGAGGCCTTTTCGTGCAGACTTTTGCATGTCATACTGATATGCAAAAGTCTGCACGTTAGGAGATCGCCGTGAATACCCTTCCCATCACCACACCGCGCCAAGCTGGCATCTACGTGCGCCAGGCACGCGAGGCTCAGGGTCTCACCCGTGCCGCCCTCGCCAAAACGGCCAGTGTTTCGGAGCGCCTGCTCGCATCGCTCGAGCTAGGAGACGCCACCGGCATTCGACTCGACAAGTTGCTGTCCGTCTTTAACGCACTCGGCATAGGTCTCTTTGCGCAAAGCGATAACGACTCCATCGCATCGCCCTCCGAACATCCGACGACGAAAGCGGACCTCCCTATCGCGAACTCGAATGCCCTGCCAAAGCCAAGCGTAGGCAGACGACCCGCTCGACAGGGAACGCCATCTTCCTATGGTGCCTTGCTGGCCCAAATCGCAGCCGAGCAAGGCCTTTCCGACACTTCAGACCTCTCCTTTGGCTGTAAGGTTGTGAAATAAATGGCAGAGATGGAGCTTGCGACCCTCATTTGTGGCGAAATCGCAGGCACTCTCCGGCAAGACGAGCATGGACTCTGCAGCTTTGTATACGCCCCAACCTATCGCGGAGCACCACTATCGCTTACAATGCCGCTTTCCAATCGCACGTATGGCCATAACATCGTCCGCCCGTTCCTATTTGGCCTTTTGCCCGACAGCCAAGAGCAGCGTCGCGCCATTGCCACCGAGCATGATGTTGCATCTAACAACCCCGTCGCCCTCTTGTGCCATATCGGTCTTGACTGCGCGGGGGCCGTTCAGTTTTGTCGAGCCGATCAATTAGACGCCGTCCGTGGCAGGGTCTCCGCATACCGCCCGCTTACCAATTCTCAAATCGCTCACAAGCTTAAAGCAATTCGCGATGACGAAAGAGAGACATGGATGGGCTCCAACGAAAGCTGGTCCCTGGGCGGCAACCAAGGCAAATTTGCACTAGCTTGGCATGATGGCCAATGGTACGAATGTCTAGGGTCATCCCCCACTACCCATATCTTCAAAAATGGTGTCGTCGGGTTCAAACATCAGGCCTTAAACGAATTCGTCTGCATGAAAACGGCTCGGCGTGTTGGCATTCCAACTGCCAACGTCTCCTATTGCACATTTGAAGACGAAGCCGCACTCGTCGTTGAACGGTACGACAGAATGGTCAATAACAGCGGAAGTATCGAAAGGCTGCATCAGGAGGACTTTTGCCAGGCGCTCGGTGTATTGCCAAGCCAGAAATACACCGCCGACGGAGGACCAACCACACGAGACATCCAAGAACGACTGATTAACACAGTCCCCCACCACATGAATCTTGTGCTTTTTACCTATATGTTGTTCTATAACGCCATTATCGGAGCGCCTGACGCACACGCTAAAAACTACTCGCTCATCCTAGGCAAAGGCACAAACGCGGCACTCGCACCCATGTACGATGTCGCATCGGGCTTGGCGTATGAGAGCATGCGACGTCGGGCACGCCTTGCTATGAGCGTTGACGGCGAAAATCGTGTGGGGCGTATCGGTCCAGGTGCCATCCGCCGATACCACGGTATGGGCGACCCCGCACTGGAGGCGGCGCTCACCGATGCCGGGCTATCTGAGAAGTTTTGCTTTGCGACCATGATGGACCTCGCCTACGAGGTGCCCATTTGCATGGAAGAGGTCATGGACGAATACGCCGACCTACCCGGCATGGCGGACCTGCGCGAGCATATGCTCGGCCCCGTCCGCGAAAACTGCCAGCGCACCCTCGACCTCATTAAGGCGGATATGGGCTAGGTGGCCGCAATTTCCCATTTCCCAAAAGAAGAGAGGGGGCACCCATCGCAAAAGCTCGGGTGCCCCCTCTCATAATGTCATCTGCAATCCGCTAGCACGTGGCTCGGACTGCTGCCAGCGTGACCTTTACGCAGCGAGGCGCTTGAGGACGTCGATGAGCAGCTCGTAGAAGCGCTCGGCAGAAGCGAGCTCCATGCTCTCGTCCGGGGTGTGAACATCGGAGAGCGTCGGGCCCACGGCGATGGCGTCCAGGCCGTGCAGGGCCTCGGCAAACAGGCCGCACTCAAGGCCGGCGTGAATGGACTCGATGCGCAGCTCGGAGCCAAAGAGCTCGCGATAGCTCTCGACAAAGATGTCGCGGACCGGCGAATGCTCGGCATAGCTCCAGCCGGGATACTCGAACTCAAACTTGGCGTCGAAGCCCAAGACATCGGCCAGCGTCTGCAGGCGGTCCTTGAACTCGTTCTGTAGCGAGGTGATCGAGGAGCGCGGGGACAGCATGATCTTGACCTGGTCGTCAGAGGTGGCAACCACGCCGATGTTGGAGGAAACCTCGACGGAGCCGTCGGTGGCGACGTTGCGGCGAATCACACCATTGGGGGCAAGACGCAGAGCGCGAATGAGGGCAAGTGCGGACTTCTCGTCCATAGCCTCGACCTCGGCGTTATCGGCAATCTCGACGGTGCAGGTAAAGCCGGGGTCGAAGACCTCAAGCTCGGCAGTGACGTCGGCGATGATGCCCTTTGCGATCTCGGCCGCTGCCTCGGCGGCAGCGTGGTCGACGTAAACCAGCTCGGCCTTGCACTCACGGTTGATGGCGTTGTCCTTAGTGCCGCCGTTAAAGCTGACGATGGCGGGCTCGCCGGCGACCATCAGGCGGTCGATGATGCGGGCCATGATGAGGTTGCCGTTGCCGCGCTCCAGGTTGATGTCGGAGCCGGAGTGACCGCCCAGCAGGCCGGAAATGTCGAGCGTAAGGGTGCTGCCGGTCTTGTGCTCGCGCACGATCGGGCAGGTGTAGGTAACGACGACGCCGCCAGCGCAGCTGACGGTGGCCACGCCCTCCTCCTCGGAATCGAGGTTGATCATGGTGCGGGCGCTGATCTGGGACTTGTCGAGCGTCTCAGCGCCAACCAGACCAGTCTCCTCGTCGGTGGTGAATACGCACTCGAGGGCCGGATGAGCAATCGAATCGTCGTTGAGCACGGTAAGCATCAGAGCGACAGCAATGCCGTTGTCGGCGCCCAGGGTGGTGCCGTTAGCGGTGAGGACGCCGTCCTTGACGACCAGGTCGATACCGTCGGTCGTAAAGTCGTGCTCAACAGAGCCCAACTTGTCGCACACCATATCGATGTGGCCCTGCAGCATCACGGTCGGGGCATTCTCGGCACCGGCAGATGCAGGCTTGCGAATGATGACGTTGTAGACCTCGTCCTGGTACACGTCGAGGCCGCGCTCCTTGGCAAACGCAACCAGGAAATCGCTGATGCCCTTCTCGTTGCCAGACCCACGGGGGATCGCGCTGACCTCCTCAAAGAAATGGAACAGCTGGGCGGGCTCGTAGCCGGTGATCTTGTAATCCATGGTGCCTCCTTGGCGCAACTGGTTAGACAGTAAGACATGCGACTTGTATATTCCCAGACTTTGCGTGCATAAACCAGTCGAAAACGCCGAGCGCCCTCGCATCATCGGCTAACGGCGGGAAGACGCCACTTTATTAAGATAAAGCAGGTTAGACGGGCCGCGCCGAAGGGACGTTGGACCCTTCAACCAACCTCAACGCTTGATCAACGTTTATGCATACGCCATTGATATGTTTAATGAGCCCTACTTTGAACGAAGGGGGCTTTCCAACAGAAAAAGGGCGCTCCTTTGGAACGCCCTCGTGGACACAAGGTTTTGTTACGCCCTACAGCGCGCCGGAACCGGCTTGCATCATGCCGCCGGGGCCCGAGGTCACGCCGCCGCTCACGGGCGCGGCGTTGCCGGTGTGCGGTGCCGCCGGGGCGGTATCGCCACCGAGCGTACCTGCCGGACGCGGCGCCGGAATCTCGCCCGTGCCGTGGCTAAAGACGAACTTGCCATCGGCCACGTCGCACAGGACGGTATCGCCCTCGCCCCACTCGCCGGCCAGCAGCTCCTCGGACAGCGGGTCCTCGATGAGCTTTTGAATAGCACGGCGCAGCGGACGCGCACCGTTGGTGAGGTCAGTGCCCTCGGCCACGATCTTGTCATAGGCCGCATCGGTGAGCTTGATGTTCATGCCGTTGGCAATCAAACGCTGACGCAGGTCGTCCACCAGCAGGTGCGCGATCTTGGTGAGATTCTCGCCCGAGAGCTTCTGGAACACCACGATGTCGTCGATGCGGTTGAGCAGCTCGGGGCGGAACAGGCGCTTGAGCTCGCCCATGGCGCGGCCGCGGATCTCACTCGAGGTGAGGCCCCGCTCGCCGGTGGTGCCAAAGCCAACGCTTGCATCCTGCGCAATCTCGCGGGCGCCCACGTTGGATGTCATGATGATCACGGTGTTGCGGAAGTCGACCGTCTTGCCCTGGCTATCGGTCAGACGACCCTCCTCCAGCACCTGCAGCAGGATGTTGAAGATATCGGGGTGCGCCTTCTCGATCTCGTCGAACAGCACGACCGAGTACGGGTGGCGACGAACGGCCTTGGTGAGCTGGCCGCCCTCGTCGTGACCGACGTAACCCGGAGGGCTACCGATGAGCTTGGAGACCTCGAACTCGCTACCGAACTCGGACATGTCGAAGCTGATGAGTGCGTCCTTGCTGCCAAAGAGGTACTCGGCGAGCGTCTTGGCGAGCTCGGTCTTGCCCGTGCCGGTGGGACCCAGGAAGATAAAGCTGCCGCCGGGGCGACGCGGATCCTTGAGCGGCGAGCGGCTGCGGCGCACGGCCTTGGCAACTGCCTCGACAGCCTCATCCTGACCGATGATACGTGTCTTGAGCACGCTTTCGGCCTGCAGCAGGCGCCGGCTCTCGCTCTCGGTAAGCGAGGACACCGGCACGCCCGAGGTCACGGACACGATATCGGCGATCTGGGAGACATCGATGGTGAGCGGGCTGGCGTCGAGCTCGGCGGTCCAGGCAGCCTTGGCCTCGGCGAGTTCAATCTCGGCAGCCTTCTGCTGCTCGGTGATCTCGGCGGCCTTGTTCATGTCGTCGCTCTCGGTGGCCTCCTGCGCGGCGGCCTTGAGCTCCTCTATGCGATGCTCGGCCTCGCGCACCGGCTCGGGCGCGCGGTTGGCGGCGATGCGGGCGCGGGCACCGGCCTCGTCAATGAGGTCGATGGCCTTATCGGGCAGGAAGCGATCCTGAATGTAGCGGTTGGAAAGGTTCGCGGCGGCCTCGATAGCACCCTGCGTATAGCGCACATGGTGGTGCTCCTCGTAGCGCGGCTTGAGCGCGGTCAGGATCTTGACCGTGTCCTCGACGCTCGGCTCCTCGACATCGATGGTCTGGAAGCGACGCTCGAAGGCCGGGTCCTTGGTGAGGTACTTGCGGAATTCCTCGGCCGTGGTGGCGCCGATAATCTGGAAGGCACCGCGCGCGAGCACGGGCTTGAGCATGGAGCTCGCGTCGATGGAGCCCTCGGCAGAACCGGCACCGATGATGGTGTGCATCTCATCGATAAACAAGATGACGTCGTCGGCCTCGGTGGCCTCTTGGATCACGTTCTTGAGGCGCTCCTCAAACTCACCGCGATACTTGGCGCCCGCGACAAGACCCGGCAGGTCGAGCGTCCAGATATTCTGGTTCATGAGGTTCTCGGGCACGTTGCCAGCAGCAATCTGCTGCGCCAGGCCCTCGACGATAGCCGTCTTGCCCACGCCGGGATCGCCCAGGATAAGCGGATTGTTCTTGGTGCGGCGCGAAAGGATCTCCATCATGCGCTGGACTTCCTTTTCGCGGCCGATCACCGGATCGAGTTCGCCGTCGCGCGCCTTCTGCGTAAGGTTGGTCGCGAACTGCTTAAGCGTATCGGTGCCGCTCCCCTTTTGCTGGGAGGCATCCGAGCCGCTAAAGAACGGCAGGCCCGTACCGGGACGACCAGCACCGGCGCCAGCGAGCGGGCGCTTCTTATCCTGGTCCTTGGCGGTGAGTTTCTCGATAGCCTTTTTGATGGAGGCGGACGACACACCCAGGCGCATGAGGATGTCCATGGCCATGCCGTTGCCCTCTTCGACGATGCCGATCAGCAAGTGCTCGGTCGACACGTAGGTCTGGTTGTTTTCACGCGCCACGCGGAATGAACGCTCCATCACGCTAATGACGAGCGGCGTAAAGGCGAGCTTGGCCGCCTCGGTCTCCTCGCTGGGCTCGGGCACCGTGGTCTGGACCTCCTTGAGGGTGTCCATGATATCGTCGTAGGAGATATCGAGCGAGCGCAGCGCCTCGGCAGCGATGCCCTCGTCCTCCTTGGCGAGTGCGAGCAGCAGGTGCTCGGTACCCACCTTATTTGAATGTAGATCGAGCGCCTCTTGCTTGGCCATGGACATGACCTTGCGCGCGCGATCGGTAAAACGGTCTAACATGCTAGTTCCTCTTAGACGAGCTAGTTTTTCAAACGCAAAGCGCCACCCCGCGGCAGCGCTTTGGTCTCTTTACCCATATGGAGTATATGTTAACCGTTGGGACCTTTCCTGCCCGTAGCCGCTCGACAACGTCTACAAAAAAGGAATTGCCAGGTGCGTCTGCATCGGCCCAACGAGCGTGGATTTTCGGACACCCATTCCACGAGCGTGGATAATCTCCCGTTTTGAGCCCGTAAACAGGCCAAAAACGGGAGATTATCCACGTTCATGTTTTGCGGATCAGTTTCATTTGCACCAATTAGCTGGTGTGGCGCCAGCGAGAGTCGGTGAGGGTTCTCGCCACGCCCAGGCCAACGGGCAGAAACGCCACAATGAGCACTGCACGCACAAACCAGCCGAGCATATTGACCGTGTCGAAGGTGCACATGTAATACATCGAGCGATACAGATACAAGCCCGGCACCATAATGACAATCGATGGCACCGTGAGGGCGATACGTGGGTAGGTGAGCTTGATTTCGGCTAAGCTCGCGAGCAGCCCCGATACCAGCGCGCCGATAAACGCTGCCGCCTCGGGAGGCATACCTACGCTCAGGCCCAGAAAGGGAAACAGCGTCGGCGCATCGACGAGCGTAAGGCGCAAGGTATTGGACACGGCGCCGATCAGCCCAGCTGCCGCGGCCATCTTTACCGGGCTGTTGAACATCACCGAGAAGCCGAATACGCCAACAAAGCTCATCACCACGCGCAGGAGCGTAAGGGCAAGCGGCGAAAGGCCGAGCGGGGCAAAATCATCCGGTGCCAGCCCCACACACTCGGCAACCATCCAGCCCACAAGGGTCGCCATCACAATAATCGACACGGCATACGAAAGACGCTCAATGCCGCTTCGCATATCGAGCTTAGCGATGTCGAGGCCTGCCGTAATGAGGGGAAAGCCGGGAATCACAAAGAGCATGGCGCCGATATAGCCTTCTTGGTGCGACATTGCCCCCGGTACGACCTGGCCAAGGCCGAGCAATGCCAGCAGATACGAAACGCAAGCGAGCGCAACGCCAATCGTCAGCGCGCTAAACTGGCCAAGACCCTGCTTGAGAATATGAGAGCGAGCAAAGTTGCCAACACCAGCGCCTACGAATGCGCAGGCCATCTCGATAGGGCCGCCGCCGAGCAAAAAGACGAAGGCGCCGCAAGCACAAGCTGCCGCAAGGCCCTGTTGCCGGGGAGAGTAATCGGGTTTTGAACTCTCAACGGTCTTGAGCATCTCGTGGTATTCGTGCACGGTAAACCGGCGCCCATACGTCTCGATTTCCTTTAGGAAGCTCTCCATCATCCAAATGCGATGGGTATTGACTCCCGTTGTGGGCAGGCTGACAACCTCGTTAAAGCAGTGGCCATCTTCGATGCAAGTGCACTCAAACGACAGAAGACTCAGGTCGACGTGAATCGTGACGCCGAGTACGGCAGCAACACGATTCATGGTATCGCGTACACGCCAGGCACCCGTTCCGCTCGCGAGCATAAGCATACCGGTGCGGCAGATGATGGATGACTTATCGGTGAGCGGCGCATCGACGGCAAGCTCATCGCCTGCCGTCACGATCTGGTGCCAGTCAGTTTTCATATGGAGTGCGCCGGCACGAACACCGTGGTGCATGGGGGCTCTCGAAAGCAGCGAGTCAAGGCGCGAAGACTGTGGGGACTCCGTTGATTCGTCCTCAACCTCATCAGTCTCTTCATCGACCAGATCAAATGAGTCAAGCGATGCCGGCTCGCGACGATCGATTAGCTCCTCATCCTCATCGTCAAAGTAATTGAACTGATCGAGCATGTCCTCTTCGATTGCACGCTCGCTCGCGTCGTCCATATAGACGCTCCCTTCCTACCGACTAACCCCCATCCTAGGCAGCAACGGCTAAAGGAAACATAAAAGAGACGGCTGCCATGCGAGCCATGTGCTCAATAGCCGTTGGGTAGTCGTTTAAGAACGTCCCCAATGACTATTGACGGCCAAGGCAACGCCGATGTATTGGCGACGTCAGACACTATGACCCAATCCAGGGGCACGGAAACGACAGGAGCCCCCGCTCGT